>JBEPVH010000139.1:0-5887 GCA_041691115.1 bacterium
GGGTGGGGCTGCCGCCGTCGATGAGCAGCGAGTCGCCGGCCACGTGGACGTAGGCGCCCATCTCGGTGAACGGCACGTCGAGATGCCGTGGGGCGGCGGCGCCGGGTGTTACCTCGAGGAGGCGCCATACGCCGTTATCCGCACCTGCGATGTAAACAGTGCCGTCATCTGTGATGGCGTAACTCGAGAGCCCGAAAACCCAGTGCGGCCGTGCGCAGTCCATGGCGACCCCAGAGATGTCACCGTTCTCGCGGCAGACGTTCCACCATCCCGACGCATCACTCACGTAATGGAGTGTCCCGTCCGGGCCGAACCGCGGCTGAAGAACTGATTCCGCCTCACCGCCGGCGACGTGGTGGGGCTCTCCCGGGACGCCTGAGGCGTCCACGTCGGCGACCCAGAGATCGGATCCGTCCCACGGCATGCGCGGGAAGTCCCAGGTGATCCATGCCAGCCTGGTTCCGTCTGGCGACAGCCGTGGCGACGAAAAGAAGTCATGCCCGCCGGCAATGTCGCTGATGTCGCCTGTCGACAGATCGATTGCCTTGAGGGAGTTGATCACCTGGTCGCCACGGTGATCCTCGGCGACGGCGACGAGGCGGTTTCGCGCCGTGTCCACGACCATGTCGGCGAAGCGCAAGCCTGCATCCGGCGTGGTGACGGCAACAGGGGTGTCGCCCTCAACGGCTCGGAAGATGGCGCCCTGCTTGACGTCAACGAAATAGACCTCACCGTCTGCCGCTGCAATGGCGCCGCCGCCGTACTCATGGACGCCCGTTCGCGCCGAGTAGGGAGCCGAGATCAGGTCGTTGGTGGCACCGTCTCGATGCCTGACGACCACACACCGCCCAGCCTCGGACGGACGTCCTTCAACCCAGATCACCGTGTCGCCGTCGACGCAGACGTCCTGCAGGCGGAGCGACGAGGCGGCAACCGCGGCGGCGCCGAGTGGGGACTTCCAGGCCCCGAAGGGCAGAGTGCTCATGCCGTGTCCACTATGAGGAATGCCTCTGCGAGGTGTCCATCGGGAAGCCCGTGGGCCGCCGCCACCCGCGAACCCCACTCGCGAATTCGTCCCTCCAGTTCATCGATCTTGGGGAACTGGCTGACGTGGCACTTCAGTGCTGCCATCTTGGCGTCGAACGTCTCAGTGATATCGATGACGTGCGCCGGCGTGGGATGGCCCATCACCCACGTCGAGGGCACCGTGTGCTGCTGCAGGCCTTCGGTGAGCTTCAACGTCGGATGGGCGAAAGGATTGCGCGCGTCGGGGTAGACGGCGATGAGAGCCGCCTCGCCTGCCGCGCGGTGGTCCGGGTGCGAACCCTGGATGCGCTCGAAGTTGATCTCGGGTGACTGGCAGAGCACCCGATCGGGGCGCTTCTGGCGAATGACGCGGCTGATATCGCGGCGCAGATCATCTGAGACGGAGAGCTTGCCGTCGGGATATCCGAGGAATGTGATGTCGCTGACGCCGAGCGCCGCAGCTGCCGCGGTCTGCTCGGCGCGGCGGATCCGCGCCATGTCAGGCCGGGAAATGGTCTCGTCGAAACCACCGGCATCGCCGTCGGTGGCGATGCAGTAGGCCATCTCGACCCCCGCGGCCACCCAGAGAGCAATCGTCCCGCCCGCCCCGAAGTCCAGGTCGTCAGGATGTGCCGTCACCACCAGAATGCGGCGGACTCCGTCAATGCTGAGATCGTCGCCAATGGCCATGAAGGGCGATGGTACGTCACCCCGAAAAACCCCCGAAAACATGACCGATGCGTCAATTTGAGCCTCTTGCGCCGCCCAATCCTCCGTTCATGCACGGACATTGGAATTCGGCGCGCACAAATACGGACATAACTGATACGAGAACGCGTGAAACGCCCTAGACTTCTCCGGCTGCGACGGGTGCGGTTAGGCGGTTTCTCAACCGGCCCCCGAAACTCCGTGGCGGCGTGGCAGACACCCGGCTGCCCTCCGGCTTGGCCGGGTCGAGCCGGGCCGTGTGACCGGGAGGGTCGGGCAGGTGTCCCAAGTGGCATGGCAGAGCGCAGTCGCCCCCGTGGCGACAGCGACCGGGTGGTACGCCGTGAGCGGTGAGGATCGCGACACGGATACTGATCCCGGCAGATCTGCGCCGCCTGCCCATTCGGCCTGGGGTCCCGAGTCGTGGCCTGACGAAATCCGCGAGAACATAAAGGTATGGCCGCCGCTCTTCCGTGAGCGCCAGCTCTTGGCTGCGGTCCGGGCGCCGCTGACGTCGCCGCAGCGCATCGCCTTCGTCTCCAATAAGGACGGCGTCGGCAAGACGACGACCGCACAGATCCTGCAAACCATCTTCGCCAACTCTCGCGGTGAGCCCTGCGCACTTCTCGATGCCAATACCGAGAACCGCAAGCTCCGCCCCGAGGGCGCTGACAAGGGACTCTCGCCCGGCGCGGCGCGGCCCATCGTGCCGCCGCCCCACGATCCCGAGGGCTACTCCGATCTGCTCGACCTGCTGTCGCGGGCCTACCCGATCGTCATTTGCGACGTGGGCACGCTCGTCGGCGATAGCGCCACACGCCAGATCCTCGACTCCGCCGACCACATCGTGGTGGTGGCGACTCCCGCTGTCGACGGCCTCTATGCCGCCAGCAGCTGTCTCGACGATTTGCGGTCGGCCGGCTACGGCGACCTCGTCGACAACGCCATCTGCGCGATCACGCGCATCCGTCCGATGCCCTTCAGCGATCTGCTGAACATTGACAGGCATTTCCAGCGGCGCTGCCGCGAGGTCGTGCGTATCCCGTGGGATTCCCGCGTCTCTCGCGACAACTCCGCGGAACTGGACGAGCTCAGGCCAACAACAAGAACCGGCTTTTTCGAGCTGGCAGCTGCCGTAGCCCGTGGCTTCGGTGATTCAACAACCAACAACTCTTTGGAAGGTAAGGAGAATCTCTAATGCGTCGTTTGCTGTCTGATGTGACCATCACCCCGGATCCCACAGGACTGCCGGGATTTGGCACATTCCAGGGTCTGGTCAACGCGGTGTCGTCGTTTGCACTGCTGGCCTGCCTCGCTGCCGCCATCATCGGTGGCGTCATGTGGGCGTTCGGTGCCAGTTCCTCGAACGCATCTGCTGCGTCCAAGGGCCAGCGTACCGTTGCCGGAGCGATTGTCGGAGCACTGATCATTGGTGCTGCCGCCATCCTCATCAACTTCTTCTACCACGCAGGTGGTGCGCTCAACTAGTCGGAGCTTCGGCTCACGAATCCGCGGTCGCCGTCTCAGGGCGGCGGCCGCGGCGAGCCGGGCAATCCCCGGCTTTCATCGAGGGGGAATCGCGTGACACATGGAGTCCGTCGAGGGACTGGACGTCTTGCTCGTTTGGGTGCGGCGCTCTTCGTCTGTCTGGGCTCCGGGCTGCTCACACCCCTTCACGCGATCGCGTCGGCGCCACGCACTCAGCTGGCCGACCCGATCACGCAGGCGATCGTCGATTCCGTTATCCAGACATTCACTGACTGGGTCGCCGCAGGTGCGACCTGGATCCTCGGCCAGGTGGTCGCCTTGGTGCAGCAGGGTTCCGCCGTCAATCTGAACGGTGGCTGGTTCCAGCAGCACTACAAGACGATGATCGCGTTGTCTCTGATGATCATGGCGCCGCTTCTGCTGTGCGCCGCCGTCAAGGCTGCGATCGCCGGGGACCCCGGCATCGCCATCAAGGCGGCTTTCGTCTTCCTGCCGCTGGCCATGTTCGGCACATTCGCCGCCACTCAGATCGTCAACGCACTTCTGGGCCTCGTGGACTGGGCATCGGCGGCAATGACCACAACTCTCAATGCCGATTACCAGGCATTCGCCCAGAACATTTCCACGGCACTGAGCGGTGGCAGTACGGGGCCGTCCATTGCGGCGCCCTTCGTCATCTTTATCTGCGCCATCTTCATGGTCGTCTTCGGCCTGCTCGTGTTCATCGAGCTGCTCTTCCGAAATGCTGCCATCTACGCCACTGCTGTCTTCATCCCGCTCGCCATGGCAACGTTGATCTTCCCGTCGACGGGAAAGATAGCCAAGCGCCTGATCGAGATGTTGATCGGGTTGATCATGTTGAAATTCTTCATCGTCGCCGTGCTCTCGGTCGGCGTCTCAGCGCTGGGATCAGGCAACAACGGCGGCGGCTTCAGCGTCGTGTTGGCCGGCATCGTTGTTCTCATCCTCGCGGCGGTACTGCCCAACCTGCTTATCGGGTTGCTGCCTCTGGTTGAGGGCGCAGCGATGGCCACAATCATGGCGCGCACGCAGGTGTCGCAACAGATCGTGCAGCCGACATCGAATCAGATCTACAGCCAGATCCGCCGCCAGAACGAGGTCCGTGCGACGCGCATGACGTCGGCCGACCTCGGCGCAGGCTTCGCGGGCGGTGCTGCCGGCATCGGTTTGCTCGGAGCATCTAACGCGACGCGCCATGTTCACGCGCCATCGATGCCCGTTGCTGCCGGAAAGTTCGGGAGCGGCATGGGCGGCACAGGAGTAGTGCCCCTGGTGGGGGCGGGCGGAGCGCTCGCCGGTACCAAGGCGGCGCCGCCCTCGGCTTCATTTATCACTGGACTATCAGGCAAGCGCGGTGGCGGCGGCGCTTCGCCATAACGGCTGAGGGGAGAAATCGATGGGGGATCAAACCCGCTACAGGTTCGGGCCGCTAGAGAAGCGCGGTCTGATTCTTGGTCTGCGCGTGCCGCAGATCTTTTCGTTGCTGGCGGGCGCCGTCGTTGCGCTCACGATCCTTCATGCCGACGTCAACATCTTCACGTTTTTCGGCTCCTGCATGCTTGCGGGAGGCATCGTCTTCGCCGTTTTCTGGCCGGTCAGTGATGGCCGTACATTGGAGCAAGTGCTACCCATCATGGTCTCCTGGATGATTCGCAAGTTCCGCAAGCAAACACGCTGGACAACCGCCGCGCCGCTCATCGGCCGTACCCGCGCCGTGGAGCCACAACCCGATATGCCGCCGACACTCAGCGGCATTTCCATCATTGCGGCACCGGTCACCGGTGGTGACCTCGGCATCATCAAGGACGCCAACGACGGCACCTATTCGGCGGTCATCTCCGTCCGAGGACGTTCGTTCGCGCTTCTCGACTACGACGCCAAGGTGCGCCTGCTGGAGCAGTGGGCCGACGTCCTTGCCGGTACCGGTCGCGAGGGGAGCCCCATCCGTCGCCTGCAGTGGCTGGAGCGTGCCGTTCCTGACCCCGGTGACGCCATCGGGCAGTACCTGCGCGAGGCCATCGCCCTGCCGCACACCTCAACGGCAGTGCGTAGCTACCTGCAGCTCGTCGAGGATGCCGGACCCACGACACAGAACCACGAGACATTCATCGTGGTGCAGATCGACAAGCTCAAGGCCGCGCGCCAGATCCGTACAGCGGGCGGCGGTGACGACGGCATCTGCGCCGTGCTAGCCCGCGAGACCTACGGCATCGCCTCGCGTCTGCAGGGAGCCGACCTCGACGTCGTTGGTCTGCTGACGCCGCGTCTGCTGGCGCAATCCATCCGCATCTCGTTCGACCCGCGCTCGCGGTCCACGATCTCCTTGCGCAACGTCAACGATCCCGAGCGCTCGGGTGTAGAGCCCTCGCAGGCATGGCCCACGGTGGCCGATGCCCACTGGTCGCACTACCGCACCGACTCGGCATTTCATGTGACCTACTGGATCGCTGAATGGCCGCGCTCCGATGTTGGGCCCGATTTCATGGCGCCGCTGCTGTTGCAGACGTGGGTGCAACGCACCGTCGGGGTCACCCTCGAGCCGGTACCGCCGCTCAAGGCGCAGCGCGACGCCGAATCGGCCCGCACCATTGACATCGCCGACTCCGAACTGCGGTCGCGTCACGGCTTCCTCACCACCATGCGC
>JBEPVH010000140.1:0-5796 GCA_041691115.1 bacterium
GGAGTGAGTACTCCGAGAGCCTGATGGTCGCTCGACGAGATCGACATCTGACGGTGGTCTCCTGACGCGGTGGGCGGCACCTTGTCTCTGTCCGTGTCCGTGTATGTGCGAGCGATTCTAGGCACGGTCTGTCCGCGTCCGACCGCTGCGTTACTGCTTAGAGACAGCGGCCCTCGTGTCGTATCAGCCCTGTCGCACAGACACGGACATCCGCGCCAAACGCACCATCGATCTGGAGTAGACTTCACCGGCTATGCCGGATCTCTCCATCCTCCAGGGTCCCACCGTCACCGTCGCCACGATGACGCTGCTCCTGGATCGCGTCCGCGAGATCCCTGCGCTGACAGGGGATATGAGACCTCGCCGGCCGTCGCTCCTGCCCTCGGCGCAAGCTCCTCTGGCCGACACCGATGTGGAGCTCACCGGCACCCCTGTCGCCTGATTTCGGCGGCTTCCGGGGCATTCTCCGTTCCTGTGCGCCCGCAATTGTCCGTCACATGTCCTTTCGCTTTGCATAGAGTGACGCGATAGAGAGCGAACGGGCTCTCTGAACAAGCCCCCTTTCGGTGCCTCCTGTCGGCCTTCCACGACGGAGGCACCTCCTTTTTAACCCGAAGTTGAGGGGCTGCACGTGATACTCGGTATCGGTGATACTCCGTATCACTATGCGGCGCCTCTTCCTTGTTCTCGCCCTGCTTGGGCTGTTTCCCCTCAACGCCTGCGGTGACGTGGCCCCGGTGACAGGAAAGGTGCGGGTCGTTGCGGCCGAGAACTTCTGGGGTTCGATTGCTGCCCAGCTCGGCGGCGACAGAATCGAGGTCACGTCGCTGATCTCGGCGCCGGGTGCGGACCCGCACGACTACGAACCGACGACGAGTGACGGCCGCGCCGTCGCCGACGCCCAGGTGCTGATTGTCAACGGCGCCGGCTACGACCCCTGGGCAACACGCCTTGCAGATGCATCGCCGTCATCGGCGAGGGAGCTCGTCAACGTAGCAACCATCGCGGGACGTAAGGAGGGGGACAACCCTCACATGTGGTACGCCCCGGTGATCGTCACGTCGGTCATCCTGGCCATCACCGATGCGTACAAACGCGCCGATCCAGCGGGCGCCGCCACGTACGACACGTTGGCGGCGACATTTGCGCGGGGCGCCATGCGCGACTACGACGGCCTGCGGACATCGATAGGCACCACGTACGGCGATGTTCCCGTCGGCTGCACCGAATCGATCTTTGAGGACATGGCGACTTCACTTGGTCTGCATCTGATTTCGCCGCCGGGGTTCATGCGCGCCGTCTCGCAGGGTGAGGAACCGAGCGCCGCCGACACCGCCACCATGGAGACCCAGGTGCGAACTCATCAGATCAAGGTGCTGATCCAGAACTCGCAGAACACGGCGCCGGATTCGACGTTGCTTATCAGTGAGGCCAACAGCGCGGGGATTCCGGTGGTGGCTGTGACCGAGACGCCGCCGGTGGCGGATCAGCCGTTCCAGGTGTGGCAGGCCAAACAGCTCTCGGCCCTGCGCGATGCGCTGGCCCAGGCAACGGGACGATGAGCGAGGCGCTTCTCACCTTCACCGATGCCGGCGTGCAACGCGACGGTCGGTGGATCTGGCGTCATGTGTCACTCCATGTGGGCAGCGGCGAGTTCGTCGCCGTCCTCGGTCCCAACGGCTCCGGCAAGTCGACATTGATCAAGGCAGTCCTGGGCACGCAGGGGTTGGCCGAGGGCACTGTCACCGTTGCCGGAGACGGCGCCCGCCGCATCGGCTACCTGCCACAAAGGCGCCACTTCGATCCCGACCTGCGTATCCGCGGGCGCGACATCGTGCGCCTGGGCCTGGACGGCACGCGATGGGGCGTCCCCGTCCCCTTCACCCGTCATTCGCGAGAGGTGCGGCGCCGTGTCGATGCCGTTGCCGAGCAGACGGGTGCCACAGCGCTGTTGCCGAAGTCCATCGGCGATCTCTCCGGCGGAGAGCAGCAGCGTCTGCTCATCACCCAGGCGTTGGTGTCAGGTCCGGCGTTGCTGCTCCTCGATGAGCCGCTGGACTCGCTGGACATCACCAATCAGCACGCCATTTCGGCACTCGTGCAATCCATCTGTCGCGACACGAAATGCACGGTCCTCCTGGTGGCACACGACGTCAATCCCATCATGCCGTACCTCGACTCGGTCATCTACGTCGCCGGTGGCCAGGCCCTGGCAGGGCAGCCGAAGACCGTGATTACCTCGGAAACGCTGAGCCGGCTCTATGGCTCACCCATTGATGTGCTGACAGCGACGGACGGCAGGCTCGTTGTCGTCGGTCAGCCCGAAGCGCCGTCGTTCCACGCCCACGACCACTGATGACGGCGGCGATCTACGACGACATCCAGAGAATGCTCGGCTACGCGTTTATGCGTTCAGCGTTCGAGGCCGGGATTCTGGCGGCGATCCTCGCCGGTGTCACCGGCTACTTCGTGGTGCTGCGCGGTGAGACGTTTGCCGCACATACGGTGTCGCAGGCGGGATTCCCGGGCGCCGCGCTGGCGGTTCTCATCGGCTGGAAACCGCTCGTCGGCTTCCTCCTGGTCTGCCCACTGGCGGCAATCATCATCGCCCTGCTGCCGTCGCGTGGCGGTGAGCGCGACCAGTCGGCGGCCACGGGAACCGTTCTTGCGGGCGCTTTGGCGCTGGGATTCCTCTTCTCGTTCCTCAGTTCCCGTTCCCTGTCGGGAAGCATCGACCTGCTCTTCGGCAGCATGCTCGGTGTGTCGCAAACCCAAGTTGCCGCGGAGGCGGTGGTTGTTGCCGGCAGCCTCGCTGCACTCTGTCTTGGCGGGCGCCGGCTGCTGTTCTCGTCGGTTGATCCTGGCGTCGCCGATGCCCAGGGCGTCGGCGCCAGAGGCAACAGCGTCTTCTTCCTCGGAATCGCCAGCATCGCCATCGCGGCATCGATCACGGTGACAGGAGTGCTGCTGATCTTCGCCTTGCTGGTGGCTCCGGCCGCTGCGGCTCAGCGCTTCACGTCGCGTCCTGCGTGGGGCATCACCCTCTCCGTTCTGATCGCCGTCGCCGTCACGATCATCGCCATCACCGGCTCCTACCTCAGTGATGACCTGCCTCCCGGCTTTCTTCTCACCACCGTCGCCTTCGCCATCTATCTGGTAGCCCGCACACCGCGTGCGCGGCTCTGGGCACGCACATGAATCTGCTCGCGGTTTTCCTGACGTTCGATCAGGTGCAGATTCAGCGAGAGTTCATTGCGGGGACTGTGATCGCCATGACGGCGGGCATCGCCGGACATCATGTGCTGTTGCGCAATCAGGTGTTCGCCGGCGATGCCCTCGGCCATGCTGCATTCACCGGCGCGATGATGGCGGCGGTTGCCGGTCTTCCGCCACTGGCAGGCGTGCTCGGCGTCACCGCTGCGGGCGGTGTCGTTGTCGCGTTGCTCGGTGGCTCTGCCCGCGGACGCGACGTCGTCATCGGAACCGTGCTCGCCGCCATTCTTGGTGTTGGCGCACTTTTCCTGCGCCTCTACACGACGACATCTCACGACGACACCGGGACCGCAGTGCTCTATGGATCAATCCGCTCTCTGTCGGCGGATCAGACGGCCATGGCTGTCGTCGGCGGCCTCGGCATCAGCGCCGCACTCCTGGCGATGGCGCGGCCGCTGCTTTTTGCGTCGATCGATGATCAGGTGGCGGCGGCACGCGGCGTTCCTGTCCGAACACTCGGCGTTCTCTTCATGCTGCTGACCGGCATCGCGATCGCCGGTACCGTGGTCGCTGTCGGCGCCGTGCTTCTGCTCGGCTTGCTGGTAACACCGGCGGCGGCCGCTCAGCGTCTGACCGCCCGGCCCTATGTGGCGCTGGCCCTGTCGGCAGTGCTGGCTGTCCTGGCCACGTGGACAGGATTGGGCCTGAGCATCGCGGTGGGCTGGCCACCGTCCGTTCTCATCATCGGCGTCGCCATCCTGTTCTATGCGCTGGCGCTCGTTTCGTCCGTTCGCGTCCGGCGGTTTGCATGACCCCGCGAATGACGCCGCAACGGATGATCATCCTTGAGGCATTGCGTGCCAGTCGTCGTACCACGACGGCGCCGGAACTATTCGAGAGGCTTCGGGCCGAACATCCGATGCTGGGAAGGGCGACAGTCTTTCGCAACCTGGATGCGCTGGTGGACGCAGGTATGGCACAGCGTTTCGAGCGGCCGGGACATGTCTATGCCTACGCCGCCTGCTCCGCCGACCATCATCATCATCTTGTCTGCACCGTGTGCAATACGGCCATCGAAGTTGACGAACAATTGGTGACGCCACTCATTGCCGGTCTTGATGCCCGTCACGGATTCACCGTGCAGCATGCGGCACTCGACTTCTACGGTCTCTGTTCCGCCTGTCGCGAGGGCTAGACGCCGAGTTCGCCGGCTCCCGGTCCGCCCGATGTCACACCGATGCCACCCGCGGAAACGCCGTCGTAGGCGCCGGCCTGGCCGAGGCCGAAGCGTTCGGCGTCCGTAATGCCACCTTGGTCGCGGCCCTGCTGCGGACCTTGGCGTTGCCCACCGCGTCCCCGCCCAGGGAAGCCGAACTGCAGTGGACTGCGTTCGCTCTTGACGTTGGCTTCGCTCGGACCCATGTCGCGGGCGCGCTTGTCGAGCGGCGCCAGTGCTCGGTCGATGGCTTCGCGGACGTCGTGCATGTTGGTCTTGCTGTCGAGTTCTTGGACCACCGAGCGCAGCGCTGTCGCCTGCGAGCTGTCAGCCGACACGGGCTGATGCGCCACCTTGTCGACGATGGCGCGCACCTGGCCGACATCGGACGACGCGTAGGCGGCGTTGAGCTTCTGCAGGTAGTAGTTGGACTGCGGGTCGGCGAGTTGGTACGTGCGGCCGACAGGTCCACGCGTCGGCACCGGGGGCAGCGGCGTCGTCGGTGTCCCGGTTGTCGGTTGCGGCGCGTAGGGACTCTGCGGTGTCACCGTGGGGCCGCGGCCCGGTCCCTTGGGCCACTCCATCGACGGCGCCCCCTGCTGCTGGCCGTCGACGCCCGAGAGGTTGTCGCGCCACGGCTGGCCGGTGAGTGCCCTGCCGAAATTCTTACCGAGGTTGGCCTGCCAGTTCTTGAAAGTTGCCTTGATCGGCTTGATGCTCTTGGCACCGACCCACAGGGTCAGGCCTGCGGTGAATGCGACAACCGGCAGTGACAGCATCCCCAGCATCAACTGTGGCGCGCAGGCGACGATGCCGAAGGCGATGAAGCCTGTCCAGAACGTGTGCCGGAGGAGCATCACGGGCGAGTAGTGGCCCGCCATGTTCTTACCGAAACCCTGGCGCGGCCACAGTGCCTTCAGGAAGGGAACGGTGACCGGATTGGGGTCCTTGATGACGCGCACCTGACGCGGTGGCAGATGGCCCCCAGGCATCGGTGGCCGCTCCTCGTCGCGGAGGCGTCCGGGCTCGGGCTCCTCAGCGGCAGGCGGCGCTGCAGCGGCTGCGGGCGGCTCGGCCGTGGCGACGGGCGTCGCGGCAGCCTCGGGCTCCTCGCGCTCAGCCTTGGGCTCGGGTTCGGGCGCGGCGGCAGCGGCTGCGGGCGGGACCGAATCGTCAGCGGTGGTGTTCGCCATGGCGTGAATGTATGCATTCAGAAGGGACAGGGGGCGGACAATCGTCCGTCTTTGGGAGACGAAATGTGTGCCCACGCCAATACCACTGTCCGCTCAATGTCCCTTCGCGTTTCGGATGACTCCATAAGGGATCACGCGCGCGGGTTCCCAGGCGGAGCAGACCCTGTCTCTTAT
>JBEPVH010000141.1:0-5782 GCA_041691115.1 bacterium
ATCGAGGACTCCCCCAACGGCGTCCGTTCGGCCCTCGCCGCCGGCATGGTCTGCGCCGCCATCCCTGATCCCGAGGTCATCTCGAACCCGATGATGACCACAGCCCACCACACACTCGACAGCCTCGAGGACGTGACTGCGGACTGGATCAGGGGTCTCGCCACGGCAGTCGCCACGCCCTAGACGCGCCGTTTCATCGCTCAATCAGGGCGGTGACAAACGCCTGGACCGCGGCGTAGGCATCAGCCGCGTGGTACTCCGCGCCAGCACCTTCGGCACTGATTTCCTGTGCAATTCGGGCGTACGCCAACGATCCAAAGTCTTTCGGCGACGAGAAGCTCGCTTGCACCTCGCGCAACATCGACAAGACCTCACCGCGCGGCACCCCGAAAGCATCCTGGACTCGTTCAGCCGCCGCGAGCGGCCCACCGAGGTCGTTATGAATCAGCACGTAGGCGATGTCGTACAGGTCCTTCTCAAGCCGCCGGCCCGCTGCGGCGAATCCCTTGGCGAGCAGGTATCCAGCGAGGCCGGCGAAACGCACGTGCACAGTCGTCGGTACGCTGTCGACATGCGCCGATAGTTCCTTCATCTCCGCATCCTGTGCGGCGTATCGCGTACCGCGAAGGTTGGCTGCGCCCAATTCCTTGGCACCTTTCAGGCGCACTTCAGCAGACGCTGGGGCGCCATCAATGTCGCAGAGGAATTCGACCTTCACCATCGTCCGGGTAGCCGCGTCGACCCAACGCCAGCAATGCTCGGCATCAGGGGCAAACCCGGCGGCGAGGAGGCTCTCCTCGAGCAATCCCGCGTTCGTCGCATCTGCCTGCACCTCGAAGTTGATCTGCAGGTCGACATCGAGAGTGCCCTGGTGCGGAATCGGACTTGCGGCACAGAGCACTGCGGGGACAAGACCACCGATCACAACGATGGGGACGTCGACGTCACCGAACCCGACGGCGACCCGGACCAGCGCCGCTTCCGCAAGTGCGCGAGACCGCTGTGTCCTCTCAGGACTACCACCGGGTGGCATCGTCAGTCGCTCCAAGAAGGTGAATACCGGCTTCGGCGTAGCGTCCGCCCATACCCATGAGATCCGCGTGGATCCGAACAGGGTGGACAATCGAAATTCCGTCACGGGTCAATAGATTCGCCATCGTCGGTGGCGACGCGACAGCGATCTCGAATCGGCCGCCTGCCGTAACAGGAACGAGATGCGCCTCCTCGACTGCACGCGCGAGAGCGCGCTCACTGTCGCGAGTGACGTAGAGGTGAACCGTCGGCACCTCCGAGAGGTAAGGAGCCACAAGGTCCGCAGCCATCGGCCCCGTCGTCGCCCACGCAACGCCATGGCGGTCGAGAATCGGGCCCAGCGCCGAGGTCAGATATGCCGACGGATCGACGGTCGGCCCAGCGAACATTCCCAGAACCTTTCGCTTGATCCCTGCCGGCTCAGCCCACGCATCGAGCAAGGCACGACGGTTGGCTAGCGTCCTTGCTGGTGCGCCGATATGGTCTGAATGCCCACGTGACGTGAATCCAGCAGCATCAAACGCCTGGAGCACTGTCGACACCCTCCCAGCGGAGACATCAGCCGCCGCGGCGAGCGGTGTGATGCCAGCCGGAACCGCCATGAGCAATGCCTCGGCTACGCGAATGGAGCCAGCCGTCCAGGCGAATCCCGCTGGACTTCGAGCGACCTGACGGCCCTCCGTGCGGACAGCAAGGCCGGTGGACAGCGAGATGCTCGATGCGCCAGTCTCATCCGCCCATCCGAGACGCGCCTTCCTTAGCGCCTCTAGCGATCCCGGCGACAGCGATCTGGCCATGACGACAACGTTGCCGCTCTTGAGATCCTGATGAACCGGGTGCCGCAGCGCCATCTCGACGTCCGCCGGCCACCCTTCCCCCGCCCAGAGCGCTTGGAAACTATGCGACGTCGAACCCACGCGCACGGCGACCGACTTGGATCCCTCAGGTCCATCGGTCACATCGACTTCCGAGGCAACCCCTGAGACAAGCGGCCAGAGGAGGTCTTCAAGGCGGCGATTCAGCATATTGGCTAGTTTACTGTGCCACTAAACTCTTGCCAAGAGTGAATCTATTTGTCCGCCCGCGTGTCCGTATTTGGGCGATAGGCTCGATCACATGGGAGATCGAGGGGATCGGGGACGCATCGACGCTGTGCGCGCCTTCTGCAGGGCGCAAAAGCCGTACTGGCAGCAGTTGCCCGCGCTGGCCATCGAAGCGGCCGAGCCGGGCGAGGAGATGCTCGAACTGGTTGCCGGGACCGGGCTGTGGCCCGTCGGCCTCGACGACAACCTCTACTCCGCTTATGTGGATTGCGCGACGGGCGAGATTGTCGATGGCGAGGATCCGTCGCAGCCCGCACCCGATGATGTTGTGGCACGGCTTGGACGAGCCAATTCCTACCTCGACGCGCGCAGGGTCATCGCCGAACTGAGCGAGCGCGTAGCCCACCGTGGCAATGACAAGAATGCCGCGTGGCGTGCCGACGTGAAGGCTGCGATCGGCGAGAGCGCCAAGGCGCCTTATGTGCGCACCGACAACTCGTTCGGGCTGGACTGACCGCCGTCAGCCGATGGCGCGTTGCGGCCCGTTGAGGGAACGTACCAGCGCGACGACATCCGCGGGGCTCGCAGCACGCGGGCGTGCTGCCGGATTCTCATTGCGGAAGAACGTCATGAGACAGGACTTCATGCCGAGACTGCGTGGCGTCGTCACGTCTTCGAGCATGCGATCGCCGACGAACAACACCGTCGCGGGATCGGGATTGCCGAGGCGACGAAGAATCTCTGCGTAGATCGCTGGATTGGGTTTGCGCGCACCGATCTCCGTGGAGAACAGCGAGGCATCAATGAGTGTGTCGAGACCCGATGTGCGTAGGTCGAGCGCACAGTTCTCAGGCGTATCGATGGTGTTGGAGCAGATGCCGATTCGGATGCCGTCGGCGCGGAGGGCGCGCAGCATGTCGTACACCTCGGGCGGAGTGTTGCGCTGCGGAGTCCATCGCGTGTGCTCGTCGCGGATCAACTGGCGCATGGCGGTATCCCCCACCGGAGCGCCTGCGCTAGCGAACACTTCGCGGAGGGATGTCACCAGGTCGAGTTCCTGCATCGGATGACCGGAGCGGGCCAGGATGTCGGGCCACAGTTGCACGGTCAGCGTGCGCATGCGGTCGCACTCGGCAGGCGTCATGCCGAGAAGATCTGCAATGCCTGCGGCGATTTCAGGAGGTGTGCGGTCCGGGCCCTTCCAGTCGAAGAGTGTCTGGCCCAGATCGAAGATGACGGTGGTGACCACAGCCGGCTGACTCTACCGAGGAGGTCAGGGGCGCCGTGCGGCGCGGAGCTCACGAAAGAAGTCGGAGAGCATGGCGCCGCAGGTATCGCCCAGGACACCTTCAATGACGTCAGGGCGGTGGTTGTTGGCAGCGTGTTGGAGAACGTCGTAGGCGGAGCCGTCGGCCCCCTTCTTGGGATCGCGAGCGCCATAGACGCAGCGGTCGACCCGGGCTTGGACCATGGCTCCGGCGCACATGGGGCACGGCTCCAGCGTGACGACCACGGTGACCCCTTCCAGCCTCCAGTTGCCCTGGAGGCGCGCCGCTTTGCGGACCACTGCCATCTCCGCGTGCAGGGTGGCGTCGCCGCCGCGCTCCATGCGATTCGACGCCGTGGCGATCACCTGACCATCGCGAACGGCAACAGCACCGACAGGAACCTCTCCCCTGCGCGCCGCGGCACGGGCCGCCGTCAGGGCCCGGCGCATTGCCGGCTCCCACGTGGCGTCGCTCAGGAGGACGCCACCACGAGAGGCAGATCAACCTTGAGCTGAGGACGCTCGACGACCTTCATGGTGTCGTCAACAAAGCGCACCCGCTCGAAGGTGATGCAGTTGACGGGGCAATGGTCCTCACAGATGCGGCAGTTGGTGCACCTGTCGTAGTTGATGAAAATCTGGCCACCGACGCCGCCATGTTCGGGATCTCCGACGGTGGTATCGCAGACGAGGCTGTCGCCGCCGGACGAGCGCTCGCGGTCCTCACCGAAGACGATGACGTCGATCGCCTTCTCGGGACAGACGTCATCGCACGCACCACAAAGGACGCAAACCGATTCGTCGTAGTGGTGGACGGAGTCGCACTGGAAGCAGCGAATCGATTGCACGATCGCGGTCTGGTCCGACCACGGCAGCTCGCATTCCGACATGTCGTAGCGCTTGGATGCTTCGAGAATCGGCGGTTCGGTCCGGGCGAAGACTTCGGATTGACGGTGATCGTCGGTGCGCTCCACAACCGTCTGGTAGAGGCGGGTGCCGGCGAGTTCCATGTCCTCACCGAGGAATTCACGAATCGACCTCGCCACGCGGTGGCCCCAGCCAACGGCATCAACGATGAATGACGGGCCCTGCACGCAGTCACCACCGGAGAAGAGCTTGTCGACTCCCGTGTGGCCACCACGATCCGCAGCGATGAGGCCACGCGGACCCAGCGGCATGGGATCGCCAGGGCTTTCCATGATCTGGCCGGACGCGAAGATGCAGTAGTCGGCGCCGATGTTCACGCGGTCGGCACCCTCGATCTCCTTGACCGACGAGAAGATGAGCTTGCCGCTGAGATCGTCGAATGTCAGTTTCTGCAGCGGTGCGAACTCGACTGCCTCGACGTTGCCCTTGGCATCGAGCTTGACCTCTTTGAAGATGACGCCGCACTTGATGTGCAGGCCGATCTCCTTGGCCTCGTGAAGTTCATTACCGAATGCGGGCAGATGGTCCTCGGGCTCGATGGCCACCATCCACACCTCAGCAGCACCTAGCTTGATCGACGACTGACATGCGTCGGTCGCGATGGCGCCACCACCGACGACGACAACGCGGCCGCCGACGGGGAAGTGCTGGGGGATCTGGTCGTACGAAATGATGCGCAGGAAGCGCATCGCGTCGATGACCTGGGGTGCCTCGACACCAGGGCCTTGAAGAATGCGGCCCTGCATCATTCCGACTGACACGTAGACAGCGTCGTACTCGGCGAGAAGGTCGGTGAGCTTGATGTCGTCGTCGCCGGTGCCGATGTTGCTGTTGACCCGCACCTCAATGCCGGTGGCCAGGATCATCTCCAGTTCCCACTGAAGCTGTGCGTGGTCGAAACGGAACGGCGGGATCGACGTCGACAGCAGGCCGCCGACCTTGGCCTCGCGCTCGAACAGGACGACGTCGTAGCCCTGGACACGCAGGTCAAGCGCTGCGGTGAGGCCCGAAGGACCGGCACCGACAATGGCGATGCGCTTGCCCTTGGACGGAGCGATCTTGTAGTCGATCGACAGACCCTGCGCGAAGGCGAAGTCCGTCGAGAAGCGCTTGATGGACCGGATGGTCACGGGCTCCTCGCCAGGATCCCAGCCGCGCTTGCAGTCCGTCTCGCAGGGGTGATTGCAGAGACGGCCCAGCATCGACGGGAAGGGATTCGTCTCGTGAATCACCGTCCAGGAATCGACGTAGCGGCCCTGGGACACGTAATCGATGTAGGTGGCGATGTCCTGCTTGATGGGGCAGTTGCGCTGGCACGGCGAGATGGGAACGTTGAAGCCCATGTCGCGGTGGCCGCTCATGATCTTCATCGGCGCCTTGTCCATCACGTTGCGACCGATGGCACCCAGGAACTGCGACGTGCTGACCAGACCGACAGGCTCACTGGAGCGTGAGAAGAGCCCGCCGGAAAGAGCTGTGAGTACGACGGTGTCGGTGTTGGCAGCGCGCATGG
>JBEPVH010000142.1:0-5780 GCA_041691115.1 bacterium
GCTGTGCAGTGACACAGCTGCGCCAGGACCTCGGCGAGACCGCCGGTACCGCCGTCGGCAGGCTTGGCCCAGGAACCGCGCGTCTGATGTCCGGCATGCGGTGCTGTGATGACAACGGCGCGGGCGCCGTGATTCTTGACGAGGATGCGCGCATCACGCATGGCCCACGAGGCGTCGCGATATTCCGCCTCGCGTTCAGTCCAGCGGGCGACGGCGGCATCCAAGGCACCGTCACCCGGCCCCCCCAGCGCGGTCATACCTCGCCGACCACGTGGCTAACCGCCTCGGTGTAGTCCTCGGTTGCGACTGTGTCGTCGTGCCGCACCAGTGGGATGAGCAGACCGCCCATGACAACGATGGCCGTCACCGCAGCGCCGAGAAGGCCTCTTTCAACACGACCGAAGAGATCGTTGCCGATGAAGAGAAGAATGGCGAAACCGAAGGACGCGGCGATCCATCCGGCGAGGGCTCGCCAGTAACCGTGCAAAGCGATGAGCGCCTGCGTCAGAACGATCGCTGCCATGAAGCCGCTGCTCGCGGCGGCCAGCATGCCGAGGTCGTCGTGGCCCAGCGCGAACTCAGAGCCGAAGAGCAGCGTGATGACCCATGGACCCATGACGAAAGCACCACCGGTGGCGAGCACAGCGAGTATGGCCACGAGGACGAGCAGTCGCATGATGGAGCGCCGCAGGTGTGTGTATCTGCCCGCTGATACAAGGCCGGCGAGCTTGGGAAGAAGTGCTGCCTGCACAGCCTGAAACAGGAACAATGGAACCCGCGAGATGATCAGCCCGTTGAGGAACGGACCCGTCTGCGCCTGCTGTTCCCTGGTGGCAAGAATCTTGACGGCGATGGGGCCGATGTTGAGAAGCAGCTGGTTGAGAACTGACGTCGCCAGCAAGAATCCCAGCGCCGTCGACATTTCGCTCCATGGCGCCTCCGGTCCCGGTGTCACCAGGTTGTGCTGGCCGCGCAGGGCGATGAGGACGGCGATGAGTGATCCGATGACCATGGCGGCTGCGTACGCCCCCGGATTTTGGATGCCACTGAGTGCCAAGGCGATACAGATGCCGACGCGGAAGAGTCCTTCGCTTGCCATGAGTATTCCGTAGGCACGGAATCTGCCATTGCCCGAGAGCATGCCGCGCGCCAGATGCTCGGCGTAATACGCCACGAAGCCTGCCATCAGTGATGCCAGAAGAAGCGTCGATCCGTCGAACAGACGGTTGACGATGACACCGCTGAACAGCAGGGCTGTGGCCACGAGCAGAACAACGACGACGCCACCGGCAAGGGCGGCGCGGCCGACCAGCGGTCCGCCGCCGACGCCGCCGACGCGCCGCGCCGCCAGCGCCCGTGTCACCTCCTGCTCCAGTGGCAGGAAGAAGCCGGGACCGCACACGAAGAGGACGGGCCAGAAGACGGCGAACGGTGCGTAGAGTTCCTTGCCCAAGCCGCGCGTGGCAATCGTGATGACGCCGTACAGGCAGACACCGGAGATCAGCAGACCGAGCCCGATGGGAATCGTTCCCTCAGGGAGAGGATTGCGCCCGCGGGCCTGCGGCGCCGCCTCGCTCACGGGCAGGCGAATGTGAACGTCGTGCTGACCTTCTGGTCGCGCGGTGCCAGCAGATGGAATGTCATCGTTCCGCTCACCTTCTGGGCGCCGGTGAGGCGCCACGCTTGATGCAGTGACAGTGAAGCCATGCTGCCATCGACGTGAATGGTCGCCGGTGCTGACGCGGTGCCGTCACTGCGCTCCCACTTGTAGGCGAGGTCACCGGTTCCGCTCAGCGATGCGGTGGCGGTGAAACCGTAGGTGGTATCGCATGTGCCCTTCTGCTCGGCCAGTGTCAGCTTGAGGTCGTTGCTGACGCTGAGCGGTGCTTCGGGATGTGTCGCCGGGCTGCTGTTCAACAGCAGCAGAGCAATGCCGCCACCGGCCGCGCCCAGAATCACCAGAACAACGAGCACAACCAAGGGCCACATCCGCCGGGGGCGTGGCGCGGGTGCCACCGGCGTTGGCGGCGTGGCTGTTGTCACCGTCTCAGTTGTTTTTTCGGCCACGGCCAGCTCCGGACTCATTCGCAGTTGTCAGGGGTAGATGCCGCGAACCCTGGTTGCATCGGCAACACGGGTGACGGCAACGAGGTAGGCGCCGAGACGCAGCGACACCTTGTGGGCATCCGCCTGCTCACACATCTGCGTGAATGCACGCTTGAGAATACGTTCCATCTTGTTGTTGATCTCGTTCTCTTCCCAGAAGAAGGACTGCAGATCCTGCACCCACTCGAAGTACGACACGATGACGCCGCCGGCGTTGGCGAGAATGTCGGGTACCACGACGATGCCGCGCTTCTCCAGCGCCAGGTCGGCATCGGGAGTTGTGGGGCCGTTGGCTCCCTCGATCACCAGCTTGGCGTGGATCTTGTCGGCGTTGCGCATCGTGATCTGATTCTCGAGCGCCGCCGGGACGAGGATGTCGACGGGGAGTTCCAGAAGGTCTTCGTTGGAGACAAAAGTGGTGCCGGGGAAGTTCTCGACGTAGCCGGTGGCGGTGCGATGCTCGATCAGAGCCTTGATGTCCAGACCGTCGGGGTTGTAGACACCGCCGCGCACGTCGGAGACCGCACAGATCTTGAATCCGGCCTCGTGCATCAGTTCGGCGGACACCGAACCCACGTTGCCGAAGCCCTGGATGGCGACTGTCGCCCCCTGGGATTCCAAGCCCATGCGCTCGCATGCCTCGAGCGTGATGATGGTGACGCCGCGTCCCGTGGCGGTGGGCCTGCCCTCGCTGCCGCCGATACCCAGCGGCTTGCCGGTGACGACACCGGTGACCGAGTAGCCCTTCTCCATGGAAACGGTGTCCATGATCCAGGCCATGATCTCGCCCGTCGTGTTGACGTCAGGTGCCGGGATGTCGGATTCGGGACCGACGAAGATGGTGATCTCCGACGCAAAACGCCGCGTCATGCGTTCCAACTCGCGGTGTGACAGCGTCGCCGGGTCGACCACGACACCACCCTTGGCGCCGCCGAACGGCAGGTTGGCGAGCGCGCACTTCCATGTCATCCACATGGACAGCGCCTTGACCTCTTCGAGGTTGGTGTCGGGGTGGAAGCGGATGCCGCCCTTGGCGGGACCACGCGTCGTGTTGTGCTGGACGCGGTAGCCCTCGAAGACCTGGAGGGTGCCGTCGTCCATCTTCACGGGGAAGCGGACGAGCAGCTCACGACGCACCTCACGAAGCACGGCACGAAGGCCCTGTTCGATGTTGAGGATGTCGGCTGCGTTATCGAACTGGCGTTGTGCGTTATGCCAGGGATTGTCGACGGCGGCGGCGACGGCAACGCTCATAGCGGCAGCGAGCCTAGCAGGCTTTTTCGGCGCCCTGCTCTGAGATCAGTTGTGGAAGAGGACGACGATGACGATGGCGGCGATGATGACCGCCAGGAAGATGCCGATGACCAGGGCCGGGAGGATGTTCATCTTGCGGCCGCCATCGGCGGGCAGCGACGACGCAGCGGCCTCGCCGGGGGTCTGCGGCCGCGTCGGCGGTGGTGCCAGCGGCGGCAGCGGCTCCATGGCGGCTGCAGGCGTCCAGGGGCGGGCGATGGTGGCCACGGCGGCGGGTGCCACAGCTACCTCGATCTCACCTGTCGTGTCGCCGCCGCCGGCGCCAAGGTCGCGGCCGGTCGCCGCAGCGGCAGTGGCCTCCATTGCCGAGTTGGTCCCGGAGTAACGAGCGGCCGGATCGAGTTCGACCTGCTCGAACGTCATGCCGTCGGGCCCCTTAGCGCTTGCCTCGGCTTCGTGGTGGGGCATCTCCTCGAGGGAGAGCTCCATCTCGGCGTCCGGGGCGGTGGCGGCGGGCTCGTCGGCAGGAGGAGCTACCTCCTCGTACCAGATGTTGCCGCCGTCGACTTCCGGGTCGACGGGCTCCAGTTCGAACGCCTCGGCGGGTTCGGCCTGCACCTCGTAGACGGTTGTCTCGGCGGCCAGCGACATGTGCCGCGTCTGCAATGCCGGGGGCGAGGCGGGAGGCGGTGGTGGGGGTGGTGGCGGCACCTCGGCAGGCGGCTCCGGCGCGGCGATGGCGTCGGCCAGTTCACGCACCTCGTCGAAGGACTCGCCGATGCCGGGATCGAGGTCCTCGAGGGACGGCGTATCCGGTTCCGCCACGGGCGGCGGCGGCGGTGGTGGCGGCGCGCCGAGTTCCGCAGCGAGGTCGTCGAGGCCCGCGAGGGATGCGCTCAACTCGTCGCGGAGGTGGGGCCGCCGCTTGTCGGTCATGGCCCGACGGTAGCGCACCCCGCCGCCACAGGGAGCGGATGCCTACCATCGGTGCGCCATGGCCACCCCTCAGTCGCTGCCGGCGCTGGCGCCCGTCGTCGCCATGATCACGCTGTTGCAGTTGGCGGCGGGCACCGCTGTGGTCGCCCTGGTGATCGACATTCTGGGCAAGGTGGGACGCGGCTTCCGCGGCACCACCGCCGCGATCTGCGCTGCCTTGGCAGGTCTGGCGCTGCTCGTGGCGGCGACGATGCCCGATCCACGGGCGCTGCTCGGCGGCGGCGATGCCGCGGCTCTGACGACAGCCATTCATTGGTCCGTGGCCTTTCTCGTACTGCTCTGCATCGACACCCTCATGGCAGCCCTGGGTACTGACGCCGCCCGCCATGTCGTCGGTGCCCTGACAGCCGCCGCGGGGGCCGTTGCCCTCGCCGTCGCCGCGTCGGCGTTGATTCCCGCCGGTGGTGATCTGGGTGCTGCCGAGGGCGCAGTGCTGCCCGGCGGCCTTCTCTGCGGCGGAGCGCTGGCGGGGATGCTCCTGGGGCACTGGTATCTGATTGCGCCCGACCTGACCTTCAAGCCGCTGCGCCAGGCCGTCTACATCGTGTTCGGCGCTGTGGTGGTCAACGGCGTTGCCATGACAGTGGGCTTGATCCGCGCCTCGCCGGTCGCTCGCAGCGATGTGCTCGGTGGCGGCAACGCGCTTCTCTTCTGGCTACTGGTGGTGGGCTCCGGGATCGTCTTCACGGCGGCAGTGAACGCGCTGACCCTTTACTTCGCCCGAATCCGGGCCAACCAGCCGGCCACGGCCATGCTCTACGGACTCATCATCTCGGTGCTCATGGGTGTGGTTCCCGCATCCCTTGTATTCCTACGCACCGGGGTCGGCATCTGACGCGGTTGGAACGCCGTACCATGGCGCGATGACTTTCCCGGCGATGACGACGGACAGGCTGCTGACGGGCATCGGTGCCGTCGTTGTCCTCGTCATCCTGACCCGCATCCTGGTGCCTGTCGTGCGCCGGGTGATCCGCCGGGCGCGCATGCACGGCCCGGCGCGCGTCGGCACGCCGAACTCGGCAGGAACGTGGTTCGGCTGGGTTGTCTCGATCTTCTGGAGCCTCAACGAGGAGAAGAACGAAGAGGCGTATGAGTACATGCGCCAGACCCAGCCCGAGGATCGCCGCGCCGTCGGTCCGCCCAAGCCGTCGCCGCTCCCGCAACTCGCAGCATCCACAACGGGGCTCGAGGGGATTAGCGGCGACAGCCTCTTTCCTCGCACCGAGCAGCAGATCACCGAAGACGGGCATCACTGGTGGTCGGGCAGGGAATGGGTCGAGACCGACAAGTACGCGCCGCCTTCCGCGCCGCGCTCAACCGACGGCAGCCACTGGTGGGACGGCGAACGCTGGCGCTGGGTGCCCACGGATTACGCCCCAACCCGGCCGATCCCAGCCCGGGACGCCGTGGTGGCCACGGCTGCC
>JBEPVH010000143.1:0-5757 GCA_041691115.1 bacterium
GCGCTGACCTATCCGGCGTCCACGCGAGCCGCGTTAGCGAGCACCGCGTCGTGCACGTAGTGAGCGAGGCCCGGGGCCAGCTTCTCGTAGTTGGCTTCGAACCGGGGGTCGGCGATATACATCTCGGCAAGGCCGCGATGGATGTCGGTGGTACAGGTGTAGAACCATCGCGAGATGTGCTGGCGGTGCGCCTCGGCAACGTCCATGGCCGCGGCGTCGGATGCGGCGACACCTGACGTCATCGCTTCATTGAACTGCGAATTGACCGCGGCAGCCTCTTCCTTGATGGCGAGCCAGTCGGCCTTGGAATACGAAGCTGTACGTCTCGCCGACTCCTTGTAGGCGTCGGTGTCGCCCCACTTCTCCTGAGCTTCGGCTTCGTGCTCATCAGGGTTGAAGTCGCCGAAGACTTCGAATTGCTCCTCGGGCGTCAGTTTGGTGTCCATTCGCTCTGCCTCCAGCATGCGCTCGATGGCGCTGACCATTGTTTGTAACCGGTAGATCCGGCTTTCAAGAAGTTCGTGTTGGCGACGCAGGTGGCCGGCCGCCGACGCGCCCCGTTCACCGACAAGCGTTGTGATTTCGTCGAGAGGGAATCCCAGTTCGCGGTACAGCAGGATCTGATGCAGGCGAGCGAGGTCTCCATCGGAGTACTCGCGGTAGCCAGCGTGGCTGCGGCCGGTCGGGGAGAGGAGGCCGACGGCGTCGTAGTGGTGCAGAGTGCGCACCGACACGCCCGCCATGGCGGCGACGCGGCCGACCGTCCATGCAGCAGTTCTTGTCGACATGCTGCCGAGGCTACACCCTGACGTTACGTCAGGGTCAAGGGGTCTGAAGGGTTGCCAGCAGATCGGGCAGAGCGGCAACCGACGCGATGACGTGGGTAGGAGCCTGATCACCCTGTGCCGCCGCCGCCGCTGCGGCATCGGTGTTCCCCGTCAGGACAACGACTGAGCCCGCCAGGCCGTTGAGAGGTGCCGCGGCGATGTCGGTCTCCAGCGTGTCGCCCACGATCAGCGTCGCTCCCGCTGCGCTGCCTGTGCGTTCGAGCGCCAACTCAATGATCGGCGCGTACGGCTTGCCGGCATACACAGGCTCAACTCCTGCGGCATACGCCACCGCCGATCCCAGAGCGCCCATTCCCATTTCGAATCCTGCGGCTGTAGGGATGCGCCTGTCGGCGCCGGAGACGATGAGGCTGGCCCCGGCGATCACCGCCCGCGCCGCGGCACGCAATGTGTCGTAGGTGCACGTGCGGTCAAACGCGACGACGACATGGTCGGGGTTGTCCTGGGTGAGGAGGAAGCCAGCGTCCGAAATCTGTTCCATGATCCCACCCTCGCCGACAACATGAATGCGCTGCGCGCCACGCACAGCGAGCAGACGGGCGACGGCATCTCCGGCGGTGACGATCGCAGCTGGATCCACCGAGAATCCGAGTCGCTCGAACTTCTCCGCCACCTGTGGGGCCGTGTGCACCGTGTGGTTGGTGGCAAAGGCCACGGCAATTCCGCGCTCCGCACAGTGCGCGAGCATGTCGACAGCACCGGGGATCACATCCTGGCTGCGCCAGAGCACGCCGTCGAGGTCGAAGATGATGCCGTTGATCATGGGGTGCCTTCCAGAGTTACAAGGATGGGGAGGTGGTCCGACACGTCGGTGTCGATGATCTGTGCGCCGACAACGCGGAGGTCAGGTGACAGCAGTACATGGTCGAGTCGCCATGCCAGGCGGGTCTCTGCAAATGTGCCGTCATCAAACGGCTTGGTGGTCCATGTCGGCAACGCCTCATCAGGCCCGGCGTCGTGCAACACCTTTCGCAACCGCGCGATTCCGGGAGAGTCCGGCGCAGCGTTCATATCGCCCGCTAGTACAAAGCCACGACGTCCTTCTGCTTCCGTGCAGAGCGCATCGAACTCGGCCAGCTTCCACGGCGGCGCGGCGAATTCAGGAACGTACGACAGGTGCACCGACAGCGCTGTGATAGGCGGGTCAGTGGCGAATGTTGCCGAGGCGAAGGCCCGGCCCTGATGTTCATCGTCGAGAACACCGTCGGTGAACGCACGAAACGGCGTGAGCGGAATGGATGTGTGGTGCGCCTTCCCGATCACTGCGTTGCCCCTGACACGCAATCTGTCCTGGATGGGAATCGCATGGGCAGGGGCGAAAACTCCCGAGAGGCCCAGTTCCGCCGATGCACGGGTGAGGAGTTCTGGCCGGTCACCGGGAACCGCCGTGACCTCCTGGAGGCACGCGATGTCCGGATTGAGATCTTCAAGGACCTCGAGGATCCGATCAACTGACTCTTCCATCCAGACATTCCACTGGAGCAGGCGGATCGGCACGGAGGTCAGTGTAGGGGTCCCCAGCGTGTATATAGGCACCCATGAAGGTGACCCGGCTTCGCGACGTTCCGACCACGACCATCGACACGTCCCTCTTCACGGCCCCCGTCGGTTCGCAGACGGTGGTCAGTGAGGCGGATGCGCAGTACAACGTGGCGTATATCCACTTCCCCGACGGCGTGCGCAACCGCATGCACACGCACACCTCGGATCAGGTCCTCATCGTCACTGAAGGTTCAGGATTCATCGCCACCGACGATGAGAAGCTGGAGATCGCCGTCGGCGACGTCGTTCACATCCCCACCGGCGAGCGTCACTGGCACGGAGCCGCTCCGGGTACGACCATGACCCACATCACAGTGACCGCTGCCGGAACCGTGGTGGAGCAGGTCGAACAGTAGCGCTACGCAGTTACTTCGGTTATCTCGGCGGGCGCGCTGTAGGCCTCCAGGGCAGCGGGTGCCTTGGCCGCGGCACGGCGAAGCAGCCGTTCGTGGTTCTTGTCAACGAGGGCACCGGAGAGGCGCACCGGACCTGTCATTAGGGCCGCGCCGACACCACCGACCACAGCCCCGACTGCGAAGGCCGGCAGAGACACGATCCAGGCAGCACCTGTCACGACGAGTGCTGCGACGGTGTAGCCCTTGACGAAGCCGCGGTGTGCCGCGAGGTCAGAGCGGTGTTCGTGGTGAATGGCGTCCTTGACGGCGGACACCGCCGCCGCTGTTGCACCGGTGACGGTCCCGAGGACAGCGGTAGTTGCCCAGCCCAGGACGGAAATCGCAGCGCCCAGCGGAACTGTCGCCACGCGCGATGACACAGTGAAGGAGCGCGTCGCCGCCCAAGGAAGGTCATGCACCAGGCGGCCATCCACATGCGTTTCGTGGGACAGCCGGAGTCGGGGTTCGGACCATCCGGGCTTGTAGAGGGAGGGGATGGGGATCTCTTCGGCCGTGGCGCTCCAGGCGGCGCGAACTGTTTTCAGATAAGTGTTCATCGCTCGCGAACAGTACGGGGTGGGGACATTTCAGCGCTCAGGAGGGCTGTCAACCCGGCACCAGGGAGGGGAAATGGTACCCGCGAGAGGACTCGAACCTCTGACCAAGGGATTAAGAGTCCCCTGCTCTACCAACTGAGCTACGCGGGCACGGCTAACGAATTCTAGCGAGCCGGTCAGTTCGACGCGACGCTGCCCTCAGGCGACCTCTCTGCCGGAGTCTCCGGAATCGCGGGGTTTGGGCCCATCACCCTGGCCCACGCGGCCCTGGCGCCTCTCGTTGTTGAGCCAGAGGAGAGAGCGCTGCTGCTGGGCCAGGCGGATCCGCCATGACGGTGGCACCGGGGTAACCCCCTTCATCGGCGAGGTCAGCTGCTTCTCGATGGCCTTGCGGAAATCGGCGGCGCCGCTGCCGGGGAAGACGGTGACCATCCGCCCCAGATCATTGATTCCGAAGTGGCTGTCGCCGGCCCCGATGGCGGCCCCCAAACGCGACTTGTGGCGGGTGTAGAAGGTGTCCAACTGGCCCCAGGCTCGCTTGCGGACGGGAGCTGTATGGCGCAACTCGATGCCGTCCACATGATGTGATTCCAACAGGCGCTGCGCCTTGCGCTCCGACATGGAGGCGAAGTAGGTCGGCATGAAAGGGTGGGCGATGATGGCCATGCCGCCCTGGTCGTGGATGGCGTCGATGGTGTCCTCCACCGACATGCCCATCCTGACGGGCCTCTCGAGAAAGATCCCGATGATGTGCAGACCCGGTGGCATCTTGGTGGTGATCTCCTCGCCGCGGACGACGTCGACCCCCAGGCGCTGGCCTTCGGCGATGGCCTCGGTGTGGCCATTCATCACGTCGTGATCGGTGATGCAGACGACCGAGAGGCCGATCTGAGCGGCGGCGCGCACCAGCTCGACGCCGCTGACCATGCCGTCCGACGCCAGCGTGTGCGAGTGAGTCTCCGCTGCCGAGTAGCCGGCGGGCAGTGACAGGACCGAGATGGCTGGGGTGTCAGGCAATGGCTCGCTGTTCCCCGGGGTCGTCGGATATGGCAGCGGCATCATGGCCGCTGTCGACTGCGTCCTGCAACACCTCGGATCGTGGCACCACGACGTGCATCATCAGCCACCACGCGGCAGCCGCCATGGCGACACCGGCGATGACGTCGATAACCCAATGCTCGCCAAGAAAAACAACAGAGAACCAGACGCAGCATGCCCAGCCGAACGCCAGCCATGACGCCCGCGGATAGTGTTTGCGCAGCGCCAGGAATCCCAGGAATGGAAATGCCGAGTGCAGCGACGGCAGAGCTGCCACCTCATTGGGATTGAGGTTCCAGATCTGTTGATATGCGGGTGAGAGGGCTGACGGCAGGTCGGCGGAGAGTTTGTGGGCACCGACATCGATGCCGTGCAACTGCGCGTACCACGGCGGCGCCGTGGGCGCCAAAAGATAGATGAAGAAGGCGACGAAGGCCATGGCCATCAACGTCATCGTGAATCGCAGGAACTGGGTTCTGTCGACGAGCCACAGCACCATCCCGATGGCAAGCGGCAACACGAAATGCAGGAAGTAGATAACGGTGCATATCAGCGTCAGCACCGTCCTCGGCGTTCCGGTTATGGCTGCCTGCAGAACGTGGTTGGGGTAGTTGCCGAAGAAGAGCGTGCGCTCAATGGCTGCCAGGTCGGCGACATGGGGCGCGAAGCCCAGCTTGGGGGCGATGCCACGCATGGCCTCCCAGCCCAGGAAGATGGCTACGAAGGGCACCCAGTCGCGCAGGAAGCCGAGGAACCTGCCGCTCAACAGGCCCACGGGCACCAGCAGCAGAAAGATGTAATCGGGAGAGACGGAGATGCCTCGCCAGATCATGAGCGCCGACGCGCCGATGAAATAGATGAGCGATATGGCCACCAGCGGGCCGGGGCGGCGGACGCTCCGCAGGAAGCCGGGCACCCGCTCAGTCTAGCGAGGCGCCACGAGTTGAGAATTCCCTGAGAGCGCGGCGTATTCCAAGATCCGGCGCCCGGGCGCTCCTATACTCGGAAGATGACAAGCCCGGCCCGGGTCCTCGTGGTCGACGATGAGCCGAGCATCACGGATTTCATTGCTTTGGGGCTCCGCCATGAGGGCTTCGAGGTCGCTACGGCGGCCGACGGAAGGGCAGGGCTCAAGGCTGTCGACGACTTCAAGCCGCATCTCGTCGTGCTCGATCTGATGATGCCGCGCATGGACGGCTGGGAGCTCTGCAAGCAGATCTCCGGCGACCGCAATCGCGGCATCATCATCCTGTCGGCCCGGGACGAGACCGGAGACCGCATCCAGGGCCTCGAGCTGGGCGCCGATGACTACCTCGTCAAACCCTTCGAATTTGGTGAGCTGCTGGCCCGCATCCGCGCCGTGATGCGGCGCATCCG
>JBEPVH010000144.1:0-5721 GCA_041691115.1 bacterium
GCGGCGATGGGCTATTCCCCGCCGCCCAAGGACGGTTACTGGACTACCCGCCACATCATCGAGTGGGTGGCGTTGGTGGTAATCCTTCTGCTCATCGCGTTTGTCGTACAAGCGACGATTCATGGTCGCCGGCTTGCGCCGTCGGATGGATCGTCCCTGGCGGCGCCGACGTTGCCACCAGGAAAGACCTTGGCGCCGTCGGTCAACAGAGAACCACTGCCTCAGAATCTGACTTTTGCCGGGCCCACCAATGGGACCCTGACCTCAGCCGAGCAGCACGGCCCGGCAACCTGCTTCAGTGAGGAACCGGCGATCTCAGGGTGCGTTGAGGCGACATGCGGCACGGTGGTGATTGACGAGAGTTCCTCGCCGCCGAAACTGGAATTTGTGAGCGGCGAGCTCAGAGGTGCGGTCGGGGATGAGAACGGCGCTTTTCAGATCACGATCACCGGCTACACAGGCCCCGGGATCTATACCGCTCCGCCGGACACGGACCCACCGACGACGTCGACGAAGGGCACTGCCGACGTGGAGTTCGTCTATCCGTCGCTGTCCCGTACTTTGACCCACGGCAAGAACGACACCGTGACAGTAAACGCCGACGGAAAGTCCGGCTCGATGCATCTCACAGAGACGCTCGATCCCGAGGTACCAGGGGACATTCCCTTGGTGGTGACGGGAACCTGGCGCTGCGCCTGATCAGGCGACCCCGAGGTCGCCTAGATCCGTGCCACTGATGTCAGGCATCTCGATCATCAGGCGCGGGCGGAATCGTCCCGACGCGACGAAGCCTTCGAGCGTCTGCTGCAGTGACGACGCCACGGAGTCGAGGAAGCGCTGCACCTCGGCCTTGCCGGCAACGTCGTCCTTGACGTTGAACCCGGAGACATAACCGCCGACATCGATGCGTGTCGAGCCCGCGGGAGTGTCCTGCGTGATTTCTGCACCGCGGACTTCACGCGACTCGAAGTTGAGGTTGGCGTAGGCACCGTCACCGAGCGACAGGGAAACCGTGATCCTGCCCTGGTAGCTGGTGTACGGACGAGAGCCCGGGAAGGCCTGCACGCTGAAGCGCTCGATGAGCTTGCGTGTCTCCGCAACACCGAGGATGACGGCGAAGTTGCGGGTCTGCGGTGTGACGTAGGCCAACGGGGTGCTCCTGAAAACGAGGCGTGCCTGTGGGGCGGGGACAATACCCCGCCCCACAGGGCTAGTGCTACTCCAGGCCTGCGCCGGGAGCGCCACCGAGTTCGCGAGTTGCGAGCCCGGATACGACGGCGGCGAGCTGATTCGACGCCTGGGAAAGCTGAGCCTCGATGAGCTCGGCGGGCATGAGGTCGAGAAGCGGGCTCTCGAACGTCATCTCGACGGTGAGGGTCGACTCACCGCTGCCGTTGCTGCCGATCTTGAAGTTCAGCGTCAGGTTGCCCTGGGGGGAAGACTCGGACACCGAGCCCTTGGTGCGCGCGGCGTTCCAAGTGACGGTGCTGCCTTCCTGCGATGCCAGCTGGTCAATCGTCTCGGCAACCTTGCGCACGGGCGCGGTGATCGAAACGGGCTGGGACTTGACGGTAATCGTCGGGGTCGCTCCGCTCGGGTCTGCCATGGTTCCCTCCTCTCTCCGTTGACTGAGACGTCTCAGGTGCTAATCAAGTGCCGTGCCGCGAATGCGTGCACGAAGGTGATGTCCGATGTGGTCGGCGGCTCGTGCCGCGATGTCGTCGACAGCTGCCTGGCAGCGCAGACGTTCTTCTGCGGTCGGCGCGCCGATACGGGGCTCGTCCAATCCGCCCCAGAAGTAGCCGCTGGCGTGGAGGCGGCTGCCGCCACGACCGTCACTGCTGACGTGGACCCGCAGCGAGGCCCAGAGACCGTCGCCCAAATCTGCAAGGACTTCAAGGGGTGCGACGCGGTTGCCGATGCGCACTCCGACGGGTGCCGCGGTACCGCTAGGTGCAACGGCGCGAAGTGCATCACGAGCATCCTCTGGTGCAGCTGCAACCGGCAGCACATGCGCCACCGTTTCGACGTACCACGTCATCCGAGGTCACGTTCGTTGCCCGTGAAGCCGCGGACGATGCCGGACACGACAGCGTCGAGGCCTTCCTTGATCGCGTTCATCATGGTCTCGATGTAGACCCTGTCGCGCTCAGTCAGGTCGTCGCCCGAGATGGAGGCGCGGAAGCTGACGCGCGTCTTCGTTGCGTCGCTATGCACCGGGTCGATGTCGATGATGAAAGAGCCGCTGGCGTGCTCACCGAAAATGACGTTGGCGGCGACGCGCGTGTCATTGCAACTGACAGCCGCATCCGTGGGGAAGAGGCCCTGGGCGTATTTCACCACGTGGGGAAATAGCTGTTTCGGCTGCACGGGAACGTCATACGCTTCCGCTTGCAGGCTGAAATTGGCCACCCTGTCTCCCTCCTCCCGGCCGCAAAGCGGCGAGCCCGGCACGATACCGCGGCGAGATACCCCTTGCCTAGCGGCGACCGCAAGGTCGGTTAGTCGAGGCTGGGGCCATCCGGGTGGGGCCGCGACATGACCTCGTAGATGACCGAATCCAGGCCGTCCTGGACGGTGTCGATCATCTGCTCGATAGCCACTCGGTCCTTGGGCTCGATCTTGCTGCCCCGCACCTTCATGCGGAACGACACATCGGTGGACAGGGGGTCGTCCTTCACGGGCATCAGATGGATGACCACATGCGCGGTCACCCAGTCACCCATGGGGATGTCGGCGCTGATCCGATGCCCGGCGGCACGGCTGGCTCCGGGGAACATGTCCTCGCAGTACTTGGCAACCGCGGGCGTCAGGCGGCCGGGACGCACGGGCACGCGCTGTCCCGGTGCGTCTCTGCTGATCTCAGCCATGGATCCCCCCTCTCGACGCAGGCGCGGCGAGCGCCGCACAATACCGCGCCGCCCATGGCGGCCGCCTAGCCGCTCGGTGGCCGCAACCCCCCGGCGTACGATCCGCGCATGACTGATGTCGTCGTTGTCGCCGCTGCCCGCACTCCTTTCGGGCGTCTCGGCGGAGGCCTGTCGGGCCTTGCCGCCACCGATCTCGGAGCCCGGGTGATCCGCGAGGTCCTCGAGCGCACGGGCACTCCGGGCGCCGACGTCGACCAGGTGATCATGGGAACCGTCCTCGCCGCCGGCCAGGGCCAGGTGCCCAGCCGCCAGGCAGCCCTCAAGGCGGGCATCCCTGCCGAGGTTCCGTCCTTCACCGTCAACAAGGTGTGCGCCTCGGCACTCAAGGCCATCAACCTCGGAACCCTCCTCATCACCGCCGGTGAGGCGGACGTCGTCGTCGCCGGTGGCATGGAATCCATGTCGCGCGCCCCGTACCTCCTCGAGGACCTGCGCTTCGGCAACAAGTACGGCGACCGCGTGACCGTTGACTCGATCAACCGCGACGGCTTGTGCTGCCCCATCGACGGCCAACTCATGGGTATCCACGGATCCGAGGTCGCAGCCGAGTTCGGCGTCACCCGAGAAGCTCAGGACGAATGGGCACTCCGTTCGCAGCTGCGCTACCAGGCAGCACTCAAGGCCGGCGCCTTCGCCGATGAGATCGTCACGGTCGCCACACCCAAGGGCGATGTCAGCGGCGACGAGCAGCCCCGCGCCGACAGCACTCTCGAGAAGCTGCAGTCCCTCAAGCCCGCCTTCGGTCCCGATTCCTCGGTGACAGCGGGCAACGCACCCGGCATCAACGACGGCGCCACCGCCGTCCTTCTGATGAGTGCGGAACGCGCCCAGGCAGCCGGTCTCACGATCCTCGGTCGCATCGTTGCGTCCGGCGAATCGGGGGCCGAGCACCCCTACCTCGCAACCGTCCCCGCCTCCGCCATTGAGCGAGCACTGGCACGCACAAGAGGTGAGGTGAGCATCAGCGACCTGCAGGTAGTGGAGATCAACGAGGCGTTCGCGTCTGTTGCGATCACCTCAACGAAACTCCTTGAGGTCGACCCCGAGAGGGTCAACGTCAACGGCGGTGCCATTGCCATCGGGCATCCCATCGGCGCCTCCGGTGCGCGCATCCTCATGACCATGCTGTACGAGCTCAAGCGACGCGGCGGCGGCTACGGCGCAGCAGGGATCTGCAGCGGCCTCGCCCAGGGCGAAGCCACGCTCGTCCACGTCGCCTAGAAAGCACATGGCAACCGTCGTCGCTCCCGACGTCGCGGGATTCGTCAACGACGTCGTGCGCCCGAATGCCGCCGCGATGGCAATCGGCGACGGCCCTGACCCACGCGAAATAGTGCGCGCCGCTGCAGCTCACGGCATTGCCGGAATGCTTATCCCCAACGAGTACGGCGGCTCGGGGTCAACACACGAAGAATTCGCTGACGCTGTCGAGCAAATCGCCCGTGTCTGCGCCTCGACAAGCGTCATCATGGACGTGCACATCTCGGTGGCTGCGGAGCCCATCGTTCTCTTCGGAACCGATGCGCAAAAACGACAGCATCTGCCGCGCCTCGCGAGCGGTGAATGTGTCGGCGGATTCGCCCTCACCGAGCCCGGTAGTGGCAGTGATGCGGCAGCGCTCGTCGCGCGCGCCGACTCAGACGAAACCGGATTCCGCCTCACCGGCACAAAGGCTTTCATCACCAACTGTGGTGCTGCAGGCCTCTACATCGTCATGGCACGTACCGGTGAAGGTGCGCGCGGCATCACGTCATTCCTTGTCGACGCAGCACAACGCGGTGTTGCCGCTGGAGAACCGCTGCACAAGATGGGGCTGCGCGGCTCGTACACAGCAGAACTCATCCTAGACAACGTGGAAGTCGCAAGCGACCAGGTCCTCGGCGACATCGGCGGGGGATTCACTGTCGCGATGTCGGCACTCGACTCCGGCCGCATCGGTATTTCAGCCCAGGCCGTCGGCATCGCCCAAGGCTGTCTCGACGCCATGGTTGCTCATGCCAAGACCGTCCCTGACCCGGATGAGACTGCCCTCGCCGACATCGCTTCTCGCGTTGCCGCGTCGCGCCGCCTCTGCCGCGATGCCGCCGCCACCCTCGACGCCGGCCAGCCGGTGACCCTCCTGGCGTCGGCCGCCAAGCTCTATTCCACCGATACCTGCGTCGCCGCCGCCCACGCAGCCGTCGAGTTCTGTGCGCCGGATTCGGGCTTGGACAGCCACCCCGCGGCAATCCGCCTCAGGGACGCCAAGGCCTGCCAGATATACGAAGGAACCAATCAGATACAGCGAGTTGTGATAGCTCGTCACATTCTCCGCGGATAGATCCGACTTCCCAGTCGTTTGTAACCCCCACGCGGCACTGGTGTCATTACACGACCCCGATCATTGGAACCTGTGGGGAATCAATTAGTGGTGGCCGCCGATGCGTCCATCAACGAGCCGCTTGTGCCTGCCGTGATCCGGCCGGTAGTCGAGGGTGCCGACGCGGACGGATACCGTCCCGGGTCGCACCACGATTTCGAACTGCTGTACGAGCGCGAGGCATTGCGTCTGACCCGGACGATCTACGCAATCCTGGGAGATCGTGAGGAAGCCGAGGACTGTGTGCAAGAGGCATTCGCGAGGGCATACCGGGATTGGGAGAACTACAGGCCCGATGCCGCCGCCCGGTTCTGGGTCCAGCGCATTGCAATCAACCTGGCACTCTCCCGGCGTCGCCACCAGAAACAGGCAGTCCTGAAGGACCGCCTGCTGCTCCGCTCGCACACGCCGGACCGTCACGCCGAGCGAATG
>JBEPVH010000145.1:0-5708 GCA_041691115.1 bacterium
CGACAGGGTGTTGTCGCGCGGGTTGCTCACTCTCTCGGTGGGCCCCCGTAGCGCAGTGGATAGAGCGTCACCAAGCCAAGGTGGAGGTCGCGGGTTCGAGTCCCGCCGGGGGTTCACGGTCTCGGCCGTCCAGGTCTCGGTTGGTCTTGCCGCCGGCAACGGAGGGTTCTCCCGCGGCTGACTGAGGCTGGGCGCCGAGGCCACCCTTGCATACCGAACATCTGTTCGCTATGCTGCCCTCGGGGGATTGCCCCCGGTCAGTGGAGGAGAGAACAGATGGACGTCGGCTGCCTTGCCGTGCCCCGCTTTCCGCTGGCCTGCGAACGCGCGGCACGGCCGCAATTGCGTGGCCGTGCCGTTGCCGTCGCCCATCCAGGGAGGGCTGTCCTGCTGACCGTCTCTGAGGAGGCGGAGCGCTGGGGTGTGGCTCCAGGGCAAACGGTGTCGGAGGGTGTGGGGCGCTGCTCAGATCTGGAGATCCTGGATCCCCGGCCGGGGTACTACACCGAGGTTGCTGAGGAGATCATCACGGCCCTGGAACTGGCGGCTCCCGGTACTGAGCCGGTGGCCGAGGGGCTCTGCCATGTGGATCTCCGCGGGCTCATGGGGGTTCACGGTTCGGCCGCGGCGATGGAGCGGGCTCTGTTGGCCTGTGCTCCTGCTGCTCTCGAACCTCGTCTGGGCATCGGGCCCACTCGCTTCACGTCTCTGGTGGCGGCCACGGATGCGCATGCCGGCGGGGTCCTGGTTCTTGCCGGTTCCGAGGCGGCCACCTTTCTCGCTCCCCGCGGAGTTGATTCCCTGCCTGTGGATGCCGAGACGCTGCGGCGTCTGCGTCTGCTGGGTTTGGAGACGCTGGGGGATGTTGCTGCGCTGCCCGTGGCAACGCTGACAGCTCAGTTCGGCGGTGTCGGGGAGGTGATGCACAAGCTGGCGTCGGGCTCCGATGACAGCCGGGTGCGGCCACGTGCATGGAAGGAACATGTCGAGGAGATCCTCGAACCGGAGACGCCGCTGTCGACGGTGGAGCCGTTGCTGCTGGGGATGGAGCATCTGCTCGCACGTGCCTGCCATTCGGCGGCGTTCATCGGCCGGGCCTGCCGCCAGGCGGTGCTGGTGATGTGCACCGAGGAGGGACGGCGCTGGGAGCGCACCGTCACCTTCAAAGAGGCGTTGTCGGAGCCGCGTCGCATCGCCGAGATGCTGCGGCCACCGCTGCGCGGTGCTGTCCTGCCGGGACCCATCACGCTGCTGCGCCTTGAACTTCGTGATCTCACCGCGGCGGCAGGCTCGCAGGTGCGCCTGCTGGGGCAGCAGGGTGAACGTCGTGTTGAACTGGACGAGGGATTGCGCAAGCTACGTGCTCAGTACGGCTTCTGCCCCGTTGCCCAGATAGTGGATGTGGAGCCATGGAGCCGGATACCCGAGCGACGTCTGGCGCTGACGTACCTCGCTACCTGAATGAACCGCAGGCTGTCGATGTTCGTTGTGATGCGCAGGGACTTCCCGTTGCTGTGCATCTGCGCAAACGCTGGCGCAACGTCGAGCGTGTCGTTGATGTCTGGCGCATCGACGACGAGTGGTGGTCCAAGCAGGAGTTGAGCAGGCTCTATGTGCGTGTGACCATTGACGGCTCACGGCCGCTGACGTTGTTCCGCGATATGCGTGAGGCCACCTGGTGGCAGCAGCGGTATTGAGTGCCGAGGCTCGTCCTGATTACGTCGAACTCCACTGCCACAGCAATTTCTCACTCCTCGACGGGGCATCCCATCCCGAGGAGTTGATCGACCGTGCCGTCGAACTGGGCTACGACACCCTGGCGCTCACCGACCACGACAACCTGCATGGTGCTCTGGCATTCGCCATCGCCTGCAAGAAGGCGGGGATACGGGCCATCACCGGCATCGAGCTGACCTATGCGGAGAACCCCGAGACATCGGATGAGACGTCGCGGCATCATCTGACGTTGCTGGCGTCGACGCGTGAGGGATATGCCTCGCTGTGCCGTCTGGTGAGCCTTGCCCATGGCCAGCACCTCGAGTCCATGGATGACCGCGAGAAGCGACGCCGGGATCCCTGTATTCCCCTGAACATGCTGCGTGAGCACACAGCCGGTGTCGTCTGCCTCACCGGCTGTACGCACGGGGAACTGTCTCAGCTGGTGGGGGAGGGGAGAACCCAGGATGCAACGGCGGTGCTGCGCCGTTGGCTGGAGTGGTTTGAGCCGGGCCATGTGTTCGTGGAACTGCAGAACAACCTGGTGGCCGGCGACAGAGAGCGCATTCGCCTGCTGACACGGATCGCCACCGAGCAGGATGTTCCCTTTGTGGCCACCGGCAACGTGCACTACCACGTGCGCGACAGGCATCGGTTGCAGGACGCCATGGTGGCCATCCGCCACCGCACCACCCTGACGTCGGCACACAGGTTCAGACGGCCCAACAGCGAGTTTCACCTGCGTGATGCGGTAGCCCAGACACGTCGTTTCGCGATATGCCCTGAAGCGGTGACGGCGACACGCGTGGTTGCCGATCTCTGTGCCTTCGACATCACCACGGATCTCGGCTACCGGCTGCCCTCGCCACCGCTGCCTGACGGCATCTCCCAGGGTGAGCATCTGGAGCAGTTATGCCGTGAGGCATTGCTGCGGCGCTATCCCGAGGACGAGAGAGTGGCTGCAACCGCTCGTCTTGACGAGGAACTCGGTCTCATCGCCAAGCACGGGCTGGAAGGCTTCTTCCTCATCTATCACGAGGTGATGCAACTCGCCGAGGAGGTGGCGCGGGAATTGCGCAGTGGCAGTGCGCGGGAGCGCGTGAAGATGCCACCGGGGCGGGGCAGGGGATCCTCGGTGGGATCGATCGTCTGCTACCTCATTGGTCTGTCGCACATCGATCCGGTGCGCAACAAGCTCTTCCTCGGACGCTTCCTCAATGAAGAGATGACGTCGTTGCCCGACATTGATCTCGACTTTCCTCGAGACATCAGGGCACGACTCTTCGAGCGCGTGTATGAGCACTGGGGCCGAGACCATGCCGCCATCGTCGGTCTCTTCCCGACGTACCGCATTCGCTCCGCCATCCGCGATCTGGGCAAGGCACTGGGGCTGCCGGAGCGGGAGTTGGACAGACTTGCAAAGTTTGCTGAGGGCTACGGTTCCGCGCGCAATGTCGCCGACGAGATGCGCCGTATCCCGCAGTTCGCCGACCTTGTCGACAAGCCGGGGTGGCGTGATCTGGTGGCGCTGGCTCATGAGCTGGCGGGCTTCCCGCGGCATCTCTCACAGCATGTCGGCGGAGTTGTCATTGCATCGGATCCGCTCATCGACTGTGTGCCCATTGAGCCCGCCGCCTGGCCGGGCCGCTACGTCTGCCACTGGGACAAGGATTCCGTGGAAGACGCACGGATGGTAAAGATCGATTTCCTGGGACTGGGCATGCTGTCCCTCGTCGAGGAGTGCATCGACCACATCGCTTCGCGTACAGGCGAGGAGGTGGATCTGTCACGCATCGACTTCGACGATGCCCGTGTCTACGACAGGATCTGTGAGGGTGACACCATCGGTGTCTTCCAGATCGAGTCCCGCGCCCAGGCCGGCATGCTGCCACGCTCTCGGCCGCGCAACCTCGACGACCTGGCGGCGCAGGTGGCCATCATCCGGCCGGGACCCATCGTCGGTGGCGCCGTACACCCCTATCTCAAGCGGCGCCAGTTGATGCGTGAGATTCCCGGGTACGTCCCCGAGATGCCGCACGAATGCCTGCGGGATTGTCTGGGTGAGACTCTCGGTGTCGTGCTGTACCAGGAGCAGGTGGTGCAGTGCGCCATGGCCATGGGCGGTTTCTCGCCGGGCGAGGCGGAGTCCTTCCGCCGTGCCATGGGCAGGAGGACATGGGAGCGGGATGAACCGCTCTACCGCGAGAAGTTTCTCGCCGGTGCCGCAGCACTCGGTGCGGATGACGACGTTGCCATCGGGGTGTTCACCAATCTGGCCGGCTTCGCCCAGTTCGGATTTCCCAAGTCACATTCGACGGCATTCGCGCTGCTCGCCTACCAGTCGGCGTGGCTGAAGGAGTACCACCCCGTCGAGTTCTACACGGCCCTCTACAACAGCTGGCCGATGGGCTTCTATCCGCCCCACGTCATCACCAACGACGCCAAGCGTCACGGTATCTCGGTTCTGCGGCCTGATATCAATCGCTCAGCACAGGCATGCTCGGTGGAAAGCACAACGGAGATGCGCCTCGGTCTGCAGTACGTCGACGGCATCGGCGCTGCTGCGGCCACGCATGTGGTGACCGAGCGCAATCGCGGTGGCGACTACCACTCGATCTTTGATGCCATGCAGCGCGCTGGTCTGCCGCGTGAGGCGATGGAGAATCTCATCCGGGTGGGCGCCTTCGACGACTTCGGTCTCAATCGTCGTGAACTCATCTGGCAGCTCGGCCTGCTGCGCCCCGAGTCGGGTGCGACGTGGCGGGCGCACACAGTGCAGTTGCAACTGGAACTGTCGGCCGATGCCGACAAGGTGTCGCTCCCCGACCTCGACGACTACGAGCGCATGACGGCGGACTATGCGGTGCTCGGACTGTCGCCGACGATGCATCCCATGGCATTCCTGCGTCGCACTCTGCCGCCGGGGATCCGCCGTTCGGGACAGCTGGGCGATCTGCCCGACAAGTCAATTGTCGACGTCGCCGGTCTCATCGTCTGCCGCCAGCGGCCGATGACGGCTAAGGGCATCGTCTTCCTAGCACTCGAGGATGAGGACGGCCTGGTCAACGTGATGATCCCGTCAGAGTTGTTCGAGAAGGAGCGTCAGACCGTGCGTGGTTCGGCGTTCGTGCGGGTGACGGCTGTGCTGGAGGGGCGCAACGGCACGCTCGCCAACCTCAAGGCACGGTCGGTGTCACAGCTTGTCCCGGAGCGGGCCCTTCTCACTCCCGACGGCAAGGCGTGGGGTTGATGCCTCGCCCGCCAGGTTGATCGTCGGTTGCATTCGCCAGAAGTTGAGACGCGAGAGTAAACGCACCTGCACTTCGACACCGATACCTGTGACCTCGGCAGCATCCATCAACTGCGTATACAGGCCGATCCAATGGTCAGCGTTGGCACCTGTCAACACGTCCGCTGCCTCGCCCGGAAGCAATGACCTCATGGTGCCCTGCACTTCAGCATCGGCAGGGTGCAGTCCGGAGATGTAGGACGCCAGCTGGTCCACAACCGCTACAGCCTCCGGCCTTAACGAGGCGTAGTCGGCCAGGTCCTCGGCGAGTTCACGCAGCGTGATGTGTGCCGTATGGCGAGATCGCCTCAGTGCGCTGATGCCGTCCATAGACAGACCGCCGTATTTCCCTGGCCCCGCCTAGCCCTCACGTGGAAGCGTAGCCGCCCCGTACTCCAGGAGCAATTAGGAATTGCTGAGAAGTTACAGGGCAGGGCGGCGCCGTTAGGCCCGTATAGTCCCGGCATGGCCACGGTGGTAATCCCCGCGACGATCCTCTTTGGAGATGGCACTCCGAACATTTGCTTCAAGACAGGTGAAGCCACGTCCGACCGGGTCAAGGTGACCTACGCGACGTTTCGGATGCCGATGCTCGCTGTGGTGCTATTCGCGCTCTGCGGACTGCTCCCATTCCTGATCGTGTACGTGCTCGGACGGATTTCGGTCATCGGCACGTTGGCCATGTCCTTGCCCGTTGCTGCTC
>JBEPVH010000146.1:0-5701 GCA_041691115.1 bacterium
ACGCGGTGGCGGGATCGACGGCATCGAGCCCAATGAATACAACGCGCTCGCTCATCGTGTCAGAACCTTGGCGGCCCTCCCGAGTACCTCTCGTTGATCCATGAGGTGGGTTGGCCCTCCCGTGAGACGGAAGGGAGCGTCTGTCGTGTAATAGCAGGCGACGGCGGGCAGAACCAGCGGATCCTTGACCTCGGTCAGGCGCAGGAGCAGATCCCAGTCGCCCATCTCGCGCAGTGTCACGTCGAAGGTCGCCTGGCTGAGACCGCGGCGATGGGCGACCGCACCGATATCAGCGAGATTGCTGCGGCGGAGCTGCTCTCGGCTCCAGGGATGCAGGTAGGTGGTGGGCAGGGCGCCCGAGCCCGGCCCCTTGATGCGCAGCGGATCGTCGACGGTGAAGGCGCCGTAGAGAACATCGGCGGCCGGCCTCTCGGCAAATGCCCAGGCAACGGCGTGCAGCCAACCCGGATCCATGACGTTGTCGTCGTCGAGGTAGGCGATGAGGCTGCCGCGAGCCACGGCCAAGGCGGCATTACGCGCAGCGCAGACGCCTTCGCCGTTGGTGCGCAGAACTCGGATCCGGTTGTCCGCAGGACGGAAACGCGACTCCACCATCCCATCGTCGACGATCAGCAGCTCCCACGCAGGATGGCGCTGAGCCAGCACCGAGGCCACGGCCCTGCTCAGCAGATGTGGCCTGTCGGCTGTCGGCAGGACAATGGTGATGAGGGTGTCGTGGCGCACCGGTACGTTGCTCAGCCAGGCACTGAGTGAACGAATCGCCTCGAGTTGTTCCAACATGACGATCCGGCTCTCGCGCGAATCGATGAGGAGCAGGCGTGCGGACAGGTGTTCCTCGAGAGCGGCTGTCCGCGCCAGAACGGCATCGAACTCCTGCCGCGGCACGCCGCCCAGCCCGCGTATCAGCGGGCGGGCCAGGCGTCGTGCGATGCGAGCGCCGCTACGCAGCGGGCTCATCGTGGTCTCAGGCTGCCTTACGGCCGCCGCCCGAGCCCTGGATGCGCAGCACCCACTGCGAGGGATCCGCCATCTCGGCGGGGGTCGGCAGGGTGTCCGGGGAATCCCAGACGCGGTTCAACAGAGCGTGGCCGCCGGCATCCTTGACGGCCTGGCAGAAGGCCTTGCCCTCGGCGTACTGGCGGCGCTTGGCGTCGAATCCGGACAGCTTGCCGAAGAGGTCCTTGCTCGTCGAGCGCTGGTCGTCGACCTTGGCGGTTCGCCTGTCGGAGAGCGCCTTGGAGACTGCCTTGAGCTCGGGGTCCTTCTCGACACCCAGCTCATCCGACATGAAGTCGGCATAGCCCTCGATCAGGCTCATAGTCGCCTGCGTCGGCGCCAGGCCGGGCAGAGCCGACATGAGATCGCCACCGGAGGTCAGCGCCTTGAAGAGGATGCCGATCATTTCGCCGGGGGTGATGTTCTGGAGCGCCTTGGTCATCTCACCCATGCTGGCGACCATGTGATCGTTCAGCCACGGATTGGCGGTGAACTGCCACTGGTGGGTGGCCTCGTGGAATGCCACGTAGCGCGCCAGCGACTCGGGCTTGACGCCCAGGGCGATAGCAGCCTCGGTGATGTTCTCGCCGACGAGGTAGAGGCCGGGCTGGCCTTCACCTGCCTGCCACTGGGGAACGTAGAGACCGAGCACGTCCTTGGACACCATCTTGGCGACCTGGCGGCTCAGCTGCTTCATCAGCCACTCCGTGGGGCCCGCCGGAGCGATGGCACCAACGTTGGGCATGGCCGAACCGGTGACACCGACCATCACGTCGACGATGGTGTTGCGGCTGGCGACCGAGACCATGGGATTGGGCGTGGGCGCCTTGCCCGTGACCTTCGCCATCTTCACAGCGTGATCGGCCATCCATGTCTTGGCGCGCGATTCGATGTCGTGAGGCAGCCGCGGACGGAGTCCGTCGTTGCGTGGATCGAGTCCGTCCATTGTGCCGAAGCCCCCTTCTCAATCTCGGTAGGAATACCGAGCGCGCGACCTTACCAAGACCGTGCCACCCGCGTCAGAGCTTCTGTCTGCCGACCCCCGAAAGAGCAGTCGCGAACAGCATTACGACGATCGCAGAGATAGCCACCACCTCTCCGAGAAGCAGCAACCTGCCGATAAACGCGATCGTGATGGCCGTAAGGACGATCTCCCCGGCAACCAGGCCGAAGCGCGCGCCGATCGACTGCCGCAACAGCAGCACGGCGCAGATCAGAATTGCCAATCCGGTCAACAGAAAGGCGACGGCAGTCACCGGCAACCCTGCCCGACTGTCGACGGCCGCGGGGCTATCGCCCGAGAACGAGCCCATCTCCTTGATGGTGATCAGCGCCAGCGTGTAGCACCCGGTCACCTGGCCCACGCAAATGAAGAAGGCGATGAGTTCGCCGAGCGACGGCTTGCGACGCTGCACAGCTGCCACGTCAGAGTGCTCCCGCCGGAGCCACAGGGGCACCGGGGAGCGATCGGGTGCGGCAGATCTCAGCGAAAACCCGCGACGACGGGCGCGGTGTGCGCTCCAGGGTCTCCCGATCGACCTCGTAGAGGCCGAACTTCTGGGCGTAGCCCTCAGCCCATTCGAAGTTGTCCATCTGTGTCCAGTAGAAGTAGCCGCGAACATCCACCCCGCGGTCGAGGGCGTCGGCAACGGCGCCGAGGTGATCTACAAGGTACTCGCCCCGGATCTCATCAGCGGGGTCGGCGACGCCGTTCTCGGTAACGATGATGGGCAGATGGAACTCGCGCCACAGTGAGCGGAGCGCTCGATTGAGCCCCATGGCGTCGATCGCATTGCCGAACGAGTCCAGCGGCAGGCCCGGCATCGGCAGTTGTTTGGTGAACAGTGTCGCGGGCTGTGACCTGTCGAACCTCACCGTCTCTTCGGTGTAGTAGTTGAGGCCCAGGAAGTCGAGCGAGCCACGGAGGCCGGGGATGCGCTCGCCATGGCCCACCGGCGGCAGCATCCTGCCGGCAGCGCAACAGCGCAGGAACCAACGGTTGAAAAGGTAGTCGGGCATCGACGCGGCAACTCGGTCGATGGCCGACAGCGGCCGCGACGGCAGCAGACGGCGTTCGTGATGCGCCACCGAGATGCGGAAGTCGCGGCCCAGCCCGCGGGCCACCTCGCGCATGGCTGTCGACGCTGCGGCGTGCATCCGTATCAGACCGCGAGCCGCAGCACGGGCTTGAGGGAGTGACTTCTCGTTGGGAGGAAATGCACCGAGGAGGTGAGCCAGCACGGCGTACACCGACGGCTCGTTGATGGTGATCCACAACGTCACGTCATTGCCAAGAGCCTCGGCCACGACGGCGGCGAATCGCGCGAACAGGCGTGGCGCCGCCTCGGCGGTGACGCCGCCACGGTCCGCCAGCCATAACGGCAGCGTGAAGTGATGCAGCGTGACCATCGGCTCCATACCGAGGCTTCTGCAATGACGCGCTACTTCGCGGTAATGACGCAGCGCGGCAATATCAATGACGCCTTCGTCGGGTTCGATGCGCGACCACTCGACTGAAAAGCGATGCGCATTGTTGTGCATGTCGCGCGCACATGTCTCCAGATCTTCGGCGTAGCGGTTGTAGTGATCGCAGGCGATGCCGGAAACCGAGCCGTCATGAATGGATCCCTCGCGGGTCTCCTCCATCCGCGTCCAGTCGTTGTCCTGATTGCCCTCGACCTGGTGCGCAGCAGAGGCGCAGCCGAGCAGGAATCCGTCGGGAAAGGCGGCGTTCACCCGGCGAGGATAATGCAGCGCCCCGGCGGTACTCCCAGTTATGGTGAGTGCTGAAACGCTACGGAGGCAGATCATGGGCGGCGAAACCACCGAGGAGCAGGCGGCGACGACGCGCGTCGCCGGTGAGGTTCGTCTCATGACCGAGGAGCCCGTCTCCTGGCCATCGCCGAGCGAGGATGGCGACAGCATCTCGCTGCAGCTGACGCGAATTCTCAGCCGCCGTCCCTGGCTGGCACCCGCATCAATCCTCGGATTCGTCGTTGTCGTGCTGCTGCTGCGCCGCCACAGCCGCGACTAACGCCGCTTCTTAGAACCCTTCGACGCGGTTTTGGCGCGCGCCGCCAGTTCACCCGACGGCGCCGCCGCCACTCCGGCGGAGCGGGCGGGGATCGCAGTGGCGGGCGGTGCCGGATCGCCGATGCCGCCGAAGAGGTCGACGAACAGGACCTCGTAGCAGAGGCGCGGCGCTGCATTACCGGCGATGTCCTGGGTGGCCGTCATCGCCGAACCCAGCATGGCGACCAGGCGTTCACGGGGCAGCGCATTCGCCCATGAGTCGATGACGGGTCGGTAGTCGGACCACCTGACGAGGGACTCCTGGCCTTCGGCGACGCAGACGGTGTCGCGAAGGAATCCTGTCCAGGCTCCGAGTTGTAGAAGAGCGCGTTCGCGGCCCTCGGCTCCCCCACCGGGTGCCAGCATGGCGGCGGCGGCGAGCGCACCGGCGACACCGCCACCCGCAACCGAGATGAATCCGTCGAGCGCATCCAACTCGGCACCGAGCGCGCCCGGCTCGGTGGCAAGGCGCAGGGCTCGCCCGGGCCGGCCGAGTGCCAACGACGCTGCCGTCGTGGCGAGGGCGGCGTCGATGCCGTGCGCCGATTGCAGCCACGACGCCAGGGCGGTGGCCGGCACGGGCGCCAGCGACAGCGTCTGACAGCGCGACAGGATGGTGGCGGGCAGCCGTTCGGGAGCCGAACTGCAGAGAAGAATGTGGCAGCCGGCGGGGGGCTCCTCGATGAGCTTGAGAAGCATGTTGGCCGCCTGGTCGTTGAGCCTGTCGGCACGACCGATCACCGCCACTCGATCGCCACCCGCGTACGGGCGAATGGCGAAGAACTCCTGAATCGAGGGTCCTTCTTCGGTGTGGCCACCGGCGCGGACCCTGTCGACGCCGATGGTCTCGGCATCGGAGTCCTCCACCCAGAGATCGGGATGTGCCCGCGGCCCACCCGGCCAGGTCTCACCGCTGAGAACTGCTGAGGCGACGGCGAGGGCCAGCGTGGTCTTGCCGACGCGCTCCGGGCCGGAGATCAGCAGGGCGTGCGGCAGGCTGCCGTCGCCGATCTGACGGCGCATTGCGGCGACGGCCAATGCGTGGCCGGTGATGCCGTCGAGCGAGGTCGCGTTCATTGCCAGGGGATTGTGCAGAATGCCGCCGATGGCGGACGCGGTAGCTCCCAGCGACGGCGGCACCCCGCAGCGGCGTGTCACGCCCAACGTCCTCCTCGGCGTCACCGTGCTGCTCGGCATCTTCGGCCTGCTGATCGCGCTGGCGTCGGTCGTCGACGGAATCGACAAGAGGGACGCGGCGGGCATCGTCATCGGCATGGTGTTCGCCGCCTGCACGTTGCTCCTCATGGTGCGTCTCACCGCGATTCATGACGGCTCCGAAGCACGCGGCGCTGCGTCGGTCGGCGACCTGCCGGTGATCGATATCGGCGTCACGCTGGCGGCAGCGTTCATCGGCGGCCTGGGTCTGGCCTCGTTCATCTTCGAAGCAGTTGTCGCCGGCTCGGGCCAGGGCGACCCGGCGAAGTTCAAGGACACCGCTCAGTCGCTCTACAGCTTCGGTTCTGAAGCCTTCGCTGAGTTGGCAACATTCGGATTCATCTGGATCTATTGCATCGACAGGTTCGGTCTCCGTCTCGGCGCCATTCGCCTGCGT
>JBEPVH010000147.1:0-5698 GCA_041691115.1 bacterium
GGCGCCTACACGGTCACGGCCCGCGCGACCGGTGTCGGCACTGCTGCCTCCTTCGCACTCTCCAACACCGCCGGGTTGCCAGGTACCGTCACCGCCACGGCGGGCGCATCGCAGAGCGTCACGGTCGGCAAGTCCTTCCCCACATCGCTCGCCGTTCTCGTCAAGGACTCCGGTGGCAATCCCGTCGGTGCAGGTACTGCGGTCACATTCACCGCGCCCGCGAATGGCGCGGGTGGCGCTTTCACTGGCGACAGCCTCACCGCCACAGTCACCACGAATGGCAGCGGCGTCGCCACCGCCCCGGTATTCACCGCGAACACCATCGCGGGCGCCTTCGTCGTCGTCGGTGCCGCCTCCGGCGTTGCTACCCCCGCCCGCTTCGACCTGACGAATCTCCCCGATGCGCCCGCCACCCTCACCGTTTCCGCCGGGTCCGGGCAGATCGCCCCGATCACCAAAGCCTTCGCTACCGCCCTCGCTGTCAAAATCACCGATGCCAACGGGAACCCGGTTCGCGACGTCTCCGTCACCTACACCGCTCCAAATAGCGGAGCGAGCGGTACCTTCGCGGGCGGGGGTGCCACGGCGACCGCAAAGACGGATGCGGGCGGCATCGCCACTGCCCCGGCCTTCACCGCCTCCAGCGCGGTGGGCGCGTACACGATGACCGCCGCCGCAACGGGCGTGCGCCCCGCATTCTTCGCGCTCGCTAATCTGGCCGGCCCCGCCGATCGCTTCATCCTCGTTGCGCCCGTCAGCATCCAGCAGGGCACGTCGTTCACGCTCACCGTCACCGCCAATGATGTGGGTGGGAACACCGCGACCCGCTACACGGACACCGTGCATATCGCGAGTGGTGATCCTCGGGCTCTCCTTCCCGTCGATGCCGCGCTAATGAACGGAGTTGGCGCCTTCATCGTCACTTTGAAGAGTGTGGGTAGCCAGCGCGTCACGGCGACCGACAGGACGACGAGCGCGATTACCGGGGGCGCCACGGTGAATGTTACCGATCCGCCCCTGATACCGAACCCCATCCCGACGCTCTCAAGCCTCATCCCCACCTCCATCACCGCAGGTAGTGCCGCCATCATCCTAATCGTCAATGGCGTGGGGTTTCTCGATCAATCCGTTGTGCGATGGAACGATGCGCCACGCCCGACGACCTATCTCTCATCGAGGCAACTGACCATCGCCCTCTCCGCCGGCGATATGGCGGTGGCGAGCAGCACCCGCGTGACAGTGGCGACAGCAGCGCCGGGTGGCGGCACCTCTGCCGCCCTCACCTTCACGATCACTGCCCCCGCCGCGCCCACACTCCCCATATCCGCGCCCCCGTCGGCGATATCGCCCCCGGTGACTTCTCCTGTGCCCGTATCTCAGCCGAGCCTCCCGACGGCTCCGACGGCTCCGACGGCTCCGACCGGCCCCCCTGCTTCACCTTCGACGACTTCTCCGCCGCCGGTTCCATCGCCCGCTCCGGTCGTTGTACCCTCGGCACCGGCCACGTCGGCGACGACTGCGGTCACCCCAATCCCTGCTGCCGGAACGGCCCCCGCTCACGATCCTGCCCTCTCCGCCGCCAGTTCGACAGCCGGTTCATCCAACGCGACGGGGCCACCCATCGCCGCCGCCCTGATGCCCATCCCGGCCTTCACGGATACACCCGAGCACTACTTCTTCCCCGCGACCAATCACTCGCTGAACTTCGGGTTCAAGGCGTTCTGGGAAGCGAACGGCGGCATCACGCTCTTCGGCCTGCCAATCAGCGAGGAATTTACGGAGCGAGGGATGGATGGTGCCGTCCGCACCGTCCAATATTTCGAGCGCGCCCGCTTCGAGTATCACAAAGAGTTTGCGGGAACGCCCTACGAGGTGGAACTGGGTCTTCTGGCCAGGGAAGTGGCAGCGGGACGGATCAGTGAGCCTGCCTTCCAGCCCGTCGATGCGCACGCTACTCCCGGCGAGCGTCTCTTCTTCTCAGCCACCGGGCACACGCTCGCCGCTCCGTTCCGGGCCTTCTGGGAGACAAACGGGGGATTGCCCCTCTTCGGGTTGCCCATCTCGGAGCCATACCAGGAGGTGAATACGGACACGGGGCAGACATATCTCGTGCAATACTTCGAGCGATATCGGCTCGAGTATCACCCGGAGGTGATCGCGTTGGGTCGATTGGGCATGCAAGATGCCCAATTGCGCGGGTATCTCCCTCGATAGCGCAGGTAGGACGAAGATAAAGCCGCCACACCCGCAGGACGGACGCGCGAACGATGACCGTCCTGTCCGTCCGTGGTGGCGGCGTCTTTTGTTTGGGGAGGAGATGTGAGAGAGTGTACGTGCGGCGAGGCGAGCGTCAGCAAAGCGTTGCGAACGTTGTCAGGAGCCTGCCTGTAACCCCTCCCACGTAAGAGCCCCCAACACCGCGTCAACGGTAGGGGGCGTGGCGATCACCTTAGCGGAGGCGATGCGGGATGAGTATACCAGAAGAGCGCAGCCCGATCATCGTTGAAGTCGACGCCTTGCGTGATGGCTTCACCCAGATGAGGATGCGCCGAAGAGTCGGCGGTAGGGAGGGTGCGGGGATGGGTGGGGTAGTGTTCACTGCCATTCGAGTGGCGTCGTGATGCTCATCTGTGGCGGGTTGATTGCGCTCTCCGGCCTCGGCATCGTAAAGCGCGCCTTCACCGTGACATGAGAGACGACGCGACGTCACGCGACGTCATTGTGCTGGGTGATGGTCGGATCGCGGAGCGACTGGTCGACGTCGCAGCGCGCCTCGGCCTGAGCACGCGGCAGGTGCAGCGGCGGGTAGACGCGGGCGAGATCATCAAGACAACGAAACCGGGTAAGAAGGTCCCGTATTATTACGAGGCGAACATCGAGGAACGCAGCGTCGTCGCACGACGTCGCGACGTCGGGGAACTGGCGGATTTTGTAGAAGGCTACGTACGGGGCTTAGAAGCGCGGATCGCAGAGTTAGAGCAGTGGAGAACCGAACAACTCGCACAGGGCACTACCAAGCCTACAGCGATCATTGAGGAGACGTCGCACGACGTCGTGACGTCCGATGCCCCTCGTGTCCCGTGGTGGCGGCGATTGTTGGGACTAGGCGTGATGTGATATAGTACGTACGAGTGCCGGAGATTGCCCGTTCGAGTCGGGCTGCGTCACCTACGGACGCGTAGTGGAATGGATGGTGAGTCGCGGGGTAAGAGCCGTAGAGCCATTCGAGGGAACACATTCGGCCAATAAAATAAAGAGCCCCCAACCCGATGCGCAAACATCGTGGGGGCATGGCAATCACCTTAGCGGAGGCGATGCGGCATGAGTATAACACGGCACCCCCCCAAGTCACACATCAAAGTCCAGGATGAGCGCAACGTCGAATGGTTCATGGTCGCAAACGACATGATTGACGAGTGGGCCGCCCAGCTCACGCACGCGACATTCAAGGTCTACATCGCTCTGTGTCGGTACGCGAACAATGGCCCCGCCAATCTCGCCTACAAGACGCTGTGCGCCCGGCTGGACATGTCGAGCGCATCAGTGGCGCGGGCGATGCAGCAGTTAGAGGGGCAAGGTTTGATCCGCGTCGAACACAATAAGAACGAGCGCGGCGTCGCACTGAATACCTATACCCTGCTTGCCCTTCCGGTGACTTCACTGAGTGAAGCAACCCCGACAGGTGACTTCACTGAGCAAAGTCACCCCGCTTCAACCAGTGAAGTCACCCCACTTCACTCAGTGAAGCGCGTATTAAAGAACGAAGAGAATAAAGAAGAGGAGATAAAGAGGCCCCCGTCTCCGACACTATTGCGATTGCAGCAACGCGAACGGGAGAGACAGAAGGGCAGGCGGTAAGGATGCACGGTAAGCTTCCTTATCATGCGTGTTTCGAGAGACGAGTTTTCGGACAACATCCATCGGTCGATGAGTGGTCGAGGAGGCGTGATGAGAGACATCACTGACAGCGGGCCAAATGCCCCACCCCCGGCGACCCGCATGCCGAGCATGGAGGATGACGATAGTCGTGTCGTCGCGCTGTGGCTGCACGGGCGGCCCGCCGAGACACAGCGCGCGTACCGCCGCGAGGCCGACCGCTTCCGGATGTTCGTCTCCAAGCCCCTCGCCGCAGTGACGCTCGGCGACGTGCAGGGCTATACCGATACGCTTCTCGATCTCGCACCCTCCAGCCAGGGGCGCGCCCTTGGCGCAGTGAAGTCGCTGCTCGCCTTCGCCCACCGTCTCGGCTACCTCCCCTTCGATGTTGGCCGGGCGGTGCGCGTGCCGTCCCGGCGTGACGGCCTCGCACAGCGCATCCTCTCCGAGGCGGAGGTACACCGGCTGCTCACACTTGAACCCGATCCGCGCAATTATGTCCTGCTGCGGTTCCTCTATGCGTCCGGGGTACGAGTGAGTGAGGCGGTGGGGGTGCGCTGGGAAGATATGACGACGCGCGATGAGGGCGGTCAGGTGACCGTCTACGGCAAAGGTGGCAAGACCCGGCACATCCTCCTGCCGCCGCCCATCTGGCGCGAGCTGCTCGTGCTCCGGGGCGATGCGCTGTCGGTGGCACCGCTCTTCCGCTCCCAGCGCGGCGGCCACCTCCACCCTTCGCAGGTTCTGCGCATCGTCAAGGCGGCCGCCCGGCGTGCGGGCCTCTCTGGGGCCGAGTCCCCCCACTGGCTCCGCCACGCCCACGCGAGCCACGCCCTCGACCGCGGAGCACCGATCCATCTCGTCCAGGCCACCCTCGGCCACTCCTCCGTCGCTACCACCGGACGCTATACCCATGCCCGGCCTACCGACAGCAGCGCACGGTATCTCGCGCTATAGTGTCATATCTGTTCGCCGACGACTGGGCGCGGGCCAGGTAGAGGAGCAGGAGGTGCGGATGAGCATACGCGACGATCAAGTCGAGAAGCTGCTGAACAAGCTTGATACAGTGTGGGTAGGGTTCAAGGAGTCGTATGCCGGTTTGACGGAGACGCAGATCCTGGAGCCTGGCGTCACGGGCGACTGGTCAGTGCGGGACATCATCGCGCATGTGACCACATGGGAGGAGGAGGCGCTGAAGCATCTGCCGCTGATCATCGCGGGCGGCAGGCCACCGCGGTACTCAATCTCCTACGGCGGTATCGATGCGTTCAATGCCCGGACGACCGAGCAGAAGCGCGGCCTCTCGCTCGCCGAGGTATGCAGGCAACAAGAGGAGATCCACCGCCAGCTCGTCGCCTTCATCCGGAGCGCGCCCGCAGACCAGTTCATGCGGGACACGCGCGCCCGTCGTCGGCTGCGGCTCGATACGTATGGTCATTACCCGCTGCACACCGAGGGGATACGGGAATGGCGGGAGCGCCGGTCAGCCGGGTGAGGATTCCAGCTTCTCTTGCAGGCAGTTGAAGAACTGGGTGGTCATCTTCTGGGCGGTGCCGTTCATCATGCGCGCGCCGAGACTGGCCAGCGTTCCACTCACCACCACATGCGCCGACCATTGCAGCGTCGTCGTCCCGTCGTCGGCACCGCGCAAATCCATCACACTCTCGATGTCTACCGCGCTGACCGGGGCGACGCTAACGTCACCGATCGCCGGAGTGGTGGCGGCCGTCAACCTAACGGTGGGCCAGTCGGTGTCCGGCTCGGCATCGAGCGGCGGCGGCGGTAATAACAACGGTTCGAGTTCATCGACGTCGACGTCGAC
>JBEPVH010000148.1:0-5688 GCA_041691115.1 bacterium
CTCCGGGCCTGCGTCCGCGCCCGCCTCAACATCGCGGTTGCCGGCGGCGGTACCTCGGGCAAGACGACGACGCTCAACGTGCTGTCGGGATACATCAGTGACGACGAGCGCATCGTCACCATCGAGGATGCCGCCGAGTTGCAACTCGACCAGATTCATGTTGTGCCGCTGGAGACCCGGCCCGCCAACGTGGAGGGCAAGGGCGCCGTCCACATCCGCGAACTCGTTATCAACTCCCTGCGAATGCGCCCCGATCGCATCGTCATCGGCGAATGCCGCGGTGGCGAGGCGCTGGACATGCTCCAGGCCATGAACACCGGTCACGACGGCTCGCTCACGACGCTCCACGCGAACTCGGCCAAGGAGGTCGTGTCGCGTCTTGAAACCATGGTCCTCATGGCCGGCACCGAACTGCCATCCCGGGCCATCCGTGAGCAGATCGGTGCCGCCATCAACATCATCGTCACCCAGTCCCGGCTGCGCGACGGCAGCCGCAAGGTGACAGGTATCACCGAGGTCATGGGGGTCGAGGGCGACGACGTGAAGATGCAGGACATCTTCGTCTTCCGGCAGACGGGCATCGCCGAGGATGGGACGGTGCTGGGATCGCATCACGCCACCGGCGTGGTGCCTTTCTTCCTGGAGCATCTCGACACCTACGGTGAGAAGCTCCCCGAGGACATGTTCCTACCGCGTCGTCTCGAGTAGTACCCTTCGCGCCGACATCCGGACCGTGGAGGTACCTCGTGACGACAGCAACCCGGACCATGACGCGCATCGGTATTGCTGCGTTCGTGGCGATCGGCGCCGGAATGGCGACGCCGCACTCAGCCAGCGCCATCGTCAGCGGTGGCTGCACAGCCACCGGCAACGAGACGAGCACCGACATCGACCCCAAGCACGCCGCTGGTGCCGGGGGGACATCCTTCGACATCACCACCGGGTCGGAGTGGCATGTCCACCGTGGCTCCTTCGTCAGCGGGACGGGAACAGCCCCCAGCGACCAGACTGAAGGCCATGTCGACGTCGTCGTCTTCGGCCTCGCCATCCCGCTCAAGAGCGGGACTGGTCATGGAACGACAGGGTCAGCAGGCACGTTCAAGGTCGACGACCTGTCCAAGTACACGCGTACCGTGGACATCACCGGCGGCTCGGATTCCTGCTCGGGATCGCTGAGCCTCATCGTGGATGACGTCTCCGCGACATCGACTCTTGCCGGACAGGCCGGGCTGGGTGCAACGGCACTCGGCGTTATCGGTGTCGGTGGCGTGGCCATGCGACGCAGGGGAATCTGATGGCTGTTGTTGTCAAGCGCAAGAAGCCGATCGGTGCGACGTTCGTGGGCGCGTTCTTCGGTCTGATCGGCGGTATCGGGCTGGGGATTTACCTCCAGGAACTGGGCACGATTGCCCCTTCCAACAAGGCTGGTTTGGCAGTTCCGATTGCCGGCCTTCTACTGGGAATCTTTGCGGGCGTGTTCGGCGGACGTAAGCCGAAGACACACGCGGTTACCGCGTAACCAGCCTCGCGATCAGCCTACGAGCGTGGCAGCCACCTGTTCGAGAGCGTACAGGTAGGCGCCGCGCTCGTCGTGGCCGAGGAACGATGCTTCGAAGGAATTGCGTGCCAACTGCACGATCTCCTCGGCGCTGAGTTGTAGACCGTTCTGCGCGGCAACGAAGTTGTCGCCGACGTAGCCGCCGAAGTAGGCGGGATCATCCGAATTGATGGTGGCAACGATGCCCCGGTCCAGCATGGTGCGCAGCGGATGCTTTTCCATCGTGTCGCCGACGCGCAGCCGCACGTTGGAGAGAGGGCAGACCGTCAGAGGAATCCGCTCCCGCACCAGACGGTCGACAAGCGCGTCATCCTCGAGGCAGCGCACCCCATGGTCGATGCGCCGCACCTTGAGGATGTCGAGCGCTTCGGTGATGTAGGACGGCGGCCCCTCCTCGCCGGCGTGGGCCACTGCCAGAAGGCCTGCTTCGCGGGCCCTGTCGAAGACGGCGGCGAATTTGCTCGGCGGATGCCCGACTTCGGATGAATCCAGGCCCACGGCGGTGATGAGGGCCTTATGGGGAAGCGCCATCTCCAGCGTGGCCATTGCCTCGTCGGCGGAGAGATGGCGGAGAAAACAGAGGATGATGTGCGACGAGATGTTGAGTTGCTCGCGGCCCTGCCGCAGCGCTCTGTCGATACCGGTGATGACGGTGGCGAAATCGACGCCGCGTTCTGTGTGGCTCTGTGGGTCAAAGAAGATCTCGGCGTGCAACACGCCCTGCTGATGGGCACGTTCGAGATAGGCCCACGTGAGGTCAAAGAAGTCCTGTTCGGTGACGAGCACCTTGCAGGCCATGTAGTAGATGTCGAGGAATGACTGAAGGTCGCTGAACACGTACGCGGCGCGAACCTCATCGGCCGACGCATAGGGCACGTCGACACCGTTGCGCTGCGCCAGCGCAAACATCAGGTCTGGCTCAAGCGTGCCCTCGATATGGAGGTGCAGTTCAGCCTTGGGCAGTTTGTGAAGCAGGTCCTTGTCCATGGCGCGGGATGATGCCAGGGATCAGGGGCGGCCGGTACCACCGCCACGCCGCGGTTCCGGGTCGCGGCCCTCAAGCCGCGCCTCCAGCTCCAGCGTCCGCGAGAATGCCGCCCACACGGCGTCGGAGAGCACGGTGCGCAGCCGTCCTGACTCCATCTGGTACAGCGCTTCAGCCGACGTGCCGCCCGGTGACGTCACCATGTCGCGCAACTCGGCGACATGCTTGCCGGACTGCAGCGCGAACTCACCGGATCCGATGAGTGTGTCGAGGACAAGTTCGCGCGCCAGATGGCGCGGGAAGCCCATGTGCACACCGGCGTCGGTGAGAGCCTCAATGAACATGAAGATGTAGGTGGGACCTGTGCCGGAGAGCGCCGTTGCCATAGCCACCTGGCGTTCGTCCTTGACCTCAAATTCGCGGCCCAGCGCATTGAGCATGGCGCGGGCCTGAGCACGACGCGCCTCGTCGACGGACGGTGTGGCGTACCACACGGTGACGCCGCGCCCGATCTGTGACGGTGTATTGGGCATGGCTCTGACGAGGTCGTCATGGCCGAGGCCGGCGCTCAGAGCATTCGTCGTGGCGCCCGCGATGATCGACACGATGAGCTGACCGTCACCGAGGACACCGCTCAGTTCGGGAAACACCTGGGGCAGCACCTGTGGCTTGACCCCGAGAAGGACCACGTCGGCGCCCTTGACGGCATCGGCGTTGGCGGCGACCACACTGACCCCATGGCGCTGCGCCAGCAACTCGCGGCGCTCCTCGCGGGGATGGCTGCAGATCACATGATCAGGTTCGACGAGCCTGTCGCGCAGCAGACCGGCGAGCATCGCCTCGGCCATGACACCGGTGCCGACGACACCGATGCGGGCGCTGTGCAGGGCGGATCGTGCCTCGCTCATCGAGAGGGCAGGGTATCAGGGGCAGGCGGCGTGCGCTGCCTCGTGAGTGGGATCATCCTGCCCCATGCCGACACTCACTCCCGATGCCGTCCGTCGTGGCGCCGCCGCCATCGCCCTCGCCCGCACCGGGTTGGGCCTGGCTCTGCTGGGTGCGCCGCGAACCACGCGGCGCCTCGCCGGACTCGACGACAGCGAGGTGACGCCGGCGGCCCGGGTGATGACAGGGCTCTTCGCCGTGCGCGAGATCGTGCTCGGCGCCACAGTGCTGGAGCGGGTTCGCGCGGGTTATCCGTCGACGGCCCTGCTGCGTATCAACGCGGCGTGCGACGCCGGCGACTTCGTCGTCCTTCTCGGAGCCATGGGCTCGCGGGGCCGCCTCGGGCGCCTGCGTCTGGGCATGCCCACAGCGGCTGCTATTTCTGCCGTGTGGCTGGTGATGGCCCGCTCGCTCGACGAAGCCGGGTAACGTCCGCCCGCTGTCCGCTCACTCGCAGGACCCTGAAGGGGTGATTCCTCGCGAGAAGGCCGAGGCGGTTGTGGCCAAGGTGGCGGCCCATCCGGATGCGGCGTCGGCGCAACTGTGGCTCAACCAGGCCGAATCCCACTCGGGATGGCGTCTCGCTGTTGCCATCGGTGACCCATCCCAGCTCACCGATGCCGTGCAGCGTCTGCTCGATGTGGCCCAAAACCGCGGCCTCGGATTGGCCGTGGCCGCCCCGCAGACTCTCGGCGACACAGCGGCGGCGGCGGTGACCATCACGCTGCCACACCGCGCGACGCGCGCCATGGACATTGCAGCCGTTGATGCGGCCCTCGCAGGAACAAACTCGGGTGCTCAGTTTCCCGGGCACGTAGCCCAGGGTCACGGCATCGGTGCCCGCTTCGATATGACGCAGGACCTCGGACGCGACGCGACGCCCGCAGAGGCAGCAGCGATGTTCGCATCCCCGGGCGCAGAGGCAGCCGTCGCGACCCCTGTTTATCTGCAGCCGCCGCCGGACTACGCCGAGAGCGACGTCCCCATGATTCTGCAAATGCTGGCGCAGGACAATCACATGACGTTCCTGCCTGTCTACACCCCCGAGACCATGGCCGGACACAAGCTCCATGTCTATTGCGACACGGTCGAGGATGTGGCCGAGGTTCTCAACCGGGTGTCGCGTGTCGTGCACGAGCGCGGAATGGGCATGAAGATCGGGACCAATGCGCTGATGACCAACAGGTCAGAGGATGACCCGCAGAAACACAAGGGCGTGACCATCTATCTGCCGCACCGCAGCACCATCGACGCCGACACGGCTGCCGTCGTCGAAACGATGCGCGGCTACCACCACGACAGGGGCATTGCCGGCGACGACTACATCGGCGCAGGTGTCAGCCATCGCGTCGAAGTGGCTAGGGATCGCGGCCACACCCTGTCTCTCGACCAGTACGCATTCGCCTACCGTGCGGCGCCCGAGAAAGTCGCCTACGACGCTGCCACAGACCGGGGTCGCGATCTGGGGTGACGGCGCCGCGTCCGCGGAATGTTGCCCGCGGCTGCTGTGGCCGGCCTATGTGGCTTGTCCGCCGGAGCGGGCGAGGTTTCCCAGCGGGCGTGCTGCAGCAGGTTGGCTGCATGCACGTGCGGCAGGTTGGGGGCGCCGAGGCGGCGTAGCTTGCGCCACTGATCGGCGTCGTCCGGCGTGATCATGGTGAGCGCATGGCCTGTATTGCCATTGCGTGCTGTTCTGCCGACGCGGTGGGTCAGCCACTGTGCCGTTTCCGGCAGTTCGTAGTTGATGACCAGGCCGATGCCCTCGACGTCGATGCCGCGGGCGGCGACGTTGGTGGCGACGAGCACCTTGGTGGCGCCGCTGCGGAAGTCTGCAATGGCACGGTCGCGCGCGTTCTGCGACATGTTTCCCTGCAGTTCACTGGCGCGATGGCCAAGGCGCAACAGGTCGCGAGCCAGCTTCTTGGCTCCGTGCTTGGTGCGGTGGAACACGATTGTCTGCGGCAGTTCATATGTGGCCTGGCGTGTCAGCAGAGTCCCCAGCGCATCCAGCTTCTTCTCCTTGGGCAATGCCAGAACTGCATGCTCCAGGTCGGGAATCTCGTCATGAATGGCGGCGATGCGCGCCGGGTTGGTGAGGTGCCTGTCGATCATCTGCTGCACCCACGACGGCATCGTGGCCGAGGCCAGAACCGTCTGCCGGGCAAAGCGTGATGCTGTCGCCGGGCACAGGCTCATGATG
>JBEPVH010000149.1:0-5661 GCA_041691115.1 bacterium
CGGTCCAAGGATGCGCACCGCGCGGTTCACCAGAATGATTCCGAAGATTGCACCAGCTCCCTCGGCTGTGAAGAGGAGTCCGAGGGCACCCGGGGAAAGGTGGAGCGTGTCGTATGCCAGTGTGTAGATGGGCGCTTGTATTCCGTGCATGAACAGACCGCCGAATCCCATCATCAAGAGCTGGCTGCGGAGCACTGGGTCGCGGTAGACGTGAAGCACTACCTCGGTGAGATCCTGAAACGCTGACTTCGTGGCTTTCGGCTGGCTCGGTTCCCGCTCACGGATGGCCAGCAGGGCAACGAACGAGAAGGCGTAGGAGAAGCCGTCCGCCAGAATCGCGCGAGCGGCTCCGATGCTCTGGATGAGGAGACCGCCGATCCCGGGGCCGACGATCGACGCCGCCGAGAACGTCACTTCAATGCGGCGGTTGGCGTCGAGGAGGCGGTCGCGGCCGACCAGCGCGGGGACATAGGACATGTACGCCAGGTCGAAGAAGACGGTGAACACGCCCATGGCCGTAGCGGCGACGTACAGATGCCACATCTCTAGGTGCCCCGCCGTGTAGAGGAGGGGGACTGCGAGAACGATGGCCATGCGCCCGAGGTGGCAGATCATCATCACCGGCCGCTTGCGGATGCGGTCGATGAACACACCGACGAAGAGGGCAAGGATCGGGAACGCCAGGCGCTGGGAGGCGACGAGGAGGCCGACCTGAGCGGGACCTGCGTGAAACCCGAGGATCGCCAGGGTCGGGAAAGCCAGGGCCGTCACCTGACTTCCCACCTCGGAGACGGTCTGACCGGCCCAGAGGAGATTGAAGTCGCGGTGGATCCCGAAGACACGGGCGGCGGACCTGACGGTCATCTGGAAGATCGTGGCAGCAGAGACCCGCCCCGGAGCTTCGCTCGACCCTAGCGCGGCGAACGCACCGCCGACCGGGTAGCGGGCTACCATCCGCGCCGGATACGTTCTTGGGGGGAAGACATGAAGCGCTCGGCGTTCCTGATCTCTGGCGTCGTGGCCGTCATAGCGAGTGCCTGCAACAGCGGCGGCACACCCTCCGCAGGTACCTCCGGAACGGCAGGCCCCGCGCCCCACGTGCCCGCCGGGGTGCAGTTCGTTTCCAAGGGCACGCTGCCCGCCACCCTCAACGGTGGCCGCTCGCGTCCGATCGTTCATGGATCCACGGTGGTCATCGCTGGATCAATGTCTGGGGCTACTCAGCCGAAAATCGCTGTCTCCGCAGATTCCGGTAGCACGTGGCAGGTCGTCACGCCGGCAGGCAATCAGGCAGCACCCGCTGGGTTTCCGCTGAACCGTTCCGGATTCTCAGCGGACGCGGGCGCAGCCGGTGATCCCGGATTCGTGCTCATCGGATCGGCTTCGTGGTGGAGCTACGGCTACTCCTCGGCGACCCGGGAGGACTTCGTCTGGTTCTCCCCGGACGGCCACTCGTGGAAGTACGTGAACATTCGTGGGATCAGCGGCGCCGCCTCTCTCGCACTACACGGCGTTGCTTGGGTGGGCGATGAGTTCGTTCTCACCGGCGAGACAGCGGGCACCGATCCGAGCCTGAGCCAGTCGCACGGCATCGTCTTCACATCCAAAGACGGTATGACGTGGACGCGGGCCGGTGCTCCTCCGACCCGGTGGTCTGGAGAGGTGCATGCGGCCCATCGGGTCGGCGGCAAACTGGTGGTCACCGGCGTCGAGTACGTGTGTACCGCTGATGCCGGAGCCTTCGCCACATTCAGTGTCGGCGCCCAACCGCGTGTGTGGTCCTCGGCCGACAACGGCTCGACGTGGACGGCCGTTGCGGTGCCGGATGACATTGTCGGCGGCGCCAAGCCCAATCCGGCAAATGCCGCGGCATGTAAGGCAGCGGGCGGCGGCAGCCTCGGCGGCAACAGCAGCACATTTACGCAGGACGTTGCCGCCATCGGCGTAGCCGGTGACAGCCTGATCGTGTGGTCGACGGACCACACCAAGACTGCATCGACAACGGACCTGACCAAGTGGACGTCGCTTGATGTTCCGGGTGCCAAGGCGGTCCAGAAGGACACGATTTCCCTGCGCAAACCCACGGATGTCCTCATTTCGCACGACGGCGTCGTGCCGACTCTCATCTCATTGGAAAACCGCCGGGACGACAAGGATCAGCAGACACTCATCGGGCAGCAGACCATCGTCTGGCGCCTGGACGGCGGAACCTGGAAGCGGCAGCCCGGCGGACGGCCGTTGCTGCTTCGCGGCACTACGTTTCTGACCCAGGTCGGCGACACCGTATGGACGATGGACGGAGTCACCAATTCCATCCCAGCACCGATCGAAATCGCCGCCAGTGATGCCGGAGACCTGAAGAACTTCGGGTCATGTACTCCGGCGGCGCATGCAGATTGTTCGTTCTCCAAGATTGACAGCACGTCGGCGCTCAAGGGTGCCGACCTGAGCGGCATCAATGTCGATGGTGCGTCGCTGATCAAGGTGGACCTCAGCGGCACAAATTTGAACGGGGCGTCGGCGCGCAGTGCACAACTGAACGGGGTCAACTTAAGCGGAGCCAACCTGAAGGGGGCGCGCTTCGATGTCGCCGGCCTCTCCAGTGCGGATATGACGGGGGCCGACGTCACGGGAGGCAACTTCGACAGCGCACTGGTCTCCGCGTCATTCTTCAAGACAAAGGGATACGCGACGGCCGCTGTGCGCGGCATCATCCTTGTGCCGGCGGCGGGAGATAGCCTGGCAGGGTTGAATCTCGCCGGATTGAATCTCACCGGCGCGTCCTTCGATTCCTTCAGGGCTGTGTTGTCGATGACGGGAGCGGATCTACACGGCGCGGATCTGACCAGTGTGTCGTTCGATGGCGTGGACCTCACCGGCGCCAACTTCAGCGGCGCGACGTTGACATTCATCAACTTCGGCGAATCCACAATCTGTCCAGACGGGAAGAAGCCGTCGACGGGTGGGTATGGAGCTGCTCGCTGTCGGCTTTAGGTGCGCGTTAGTCGTCGAGGATCGGGATCCACGGCTCGTCGCCTCCCAGAGCGGGATGCAGAACAAGCGATCCGCGGATTCCGGCGAGCGTGCTGCGCACCAAACTCAGCGGGTGCTGCGGGAAGGTGATGTCGTGCGCAGGATCGTCAGCGAGTGTGGCGTCAAGCCCTTCGTGAGGTCGCCAGCCGGTGTCACCGTCGGCTGTCGTCTGCACGAGGCCGGCAGCGACTGCGGATTCGCGCACGCGGCGGTCCCGCTCTGAGGCAGTGACGAATGATGTCGACGCCGAGGCGCGGATGACGATGGCGACATTCTCAAACGGCAGCGTCAGTTCGCCCTGGTACGCCATGAGCTCGTCGGCCTCCAAGGGCACGCGAAGAATCTCTTCCACGCCCTGGCCACCGGCGATATCGACGATGTCGAGCGCAACCATCTCGACGGCGCCGCGAACCTCGCTGCGAAATGCCATCCGCAGTTCGTCGAGATCCTGGATTTCTGGGGGAATGGCAACACGGCCGGGAACACGGACACCGACGTGCACGCCGACGCCGTTGGGCAGACGCCACACCGTGCCACCCGCACTGAGGTGCTTGGCATCGCTCCAGCCGGTCTTGTCGAAGGTGACGAGCTCATCCGGGCGACGGGCAACGTCGCGGCGTTTGCCGTCACTGCTGTACTCCGGAACCTCAATGGGCTCGTTCGCCTCATCGAAGCCGCGGTCTGGCGACGAGCCCACCACCACCGCGGCGGCGCCCATGATCATGACGGCCGCCTGTGGCGAATCGATGGTGCGCTTCAGTAGCAGGTCGACGGCGGCGCGGGCTGACGACACCAGTTGCGTCGACCCCTCGAGGTTGAGGGCACGCTCGACGATGCCGAGGCGCTTGCCGGTCTCGGAGATTTCCAGAGCGCGGTGGAGGCCAACCGACCGGGTGATTCCCGCCATTGAGCCGAGGTATGCGCCCAGCGCGAGGCACGCCACCACAGCGGCGGCGCCGTCGCGGTCATTCCAGATGGCGTCGCCGTGCCCGGTGGTCTGGCGGTCGACAACGTAGCCGGCCACCAAGCTCTCGGCGTAGCGCTGGGCGCCGGACCATTCACGGCAGCTGTCGGGGAAGAGTTCGAACCGGGGCATGAGGCTCCTCGCAAATACGGTGGTTCAAGCGTACCCAGGCTCGGCCAGAACTGCCTCCGCGGATCGATGAGGGGCTCGTCACACCCCCATGGCGGGTGCCACAATCCCCCGGATGAGCGACGACACCCTCCCCCGCCACCTCTCCGCCTCGGATTCGGTTGCCTGGCGGATCGAGCAGAACCCGCTGCTGCGGTCGACAGTGACCCTGATCCTCTTCCTCGACCGCGCCCCGGCACGGCCGGCGCTGCGCGCCAAGCTCGAGGAGGTCACCCGGGGATTCCCGCGGCTGCGCCAGCGCGTGGTCTCGGTGCCGTTCCATCTTTCGCCGCCCGTGTGGGCGGTCGATCCCGATTTCGACATGGACTACCACCTGCGCTGGGTACGTGCCGGGAATGACCGGACGCACCGCGGGCTTCTCGACCTGGCGTCGACGTTCGCAATGCAGAGCTTCGATCGCGACAGGCCGCTCTGGGAGTGGACAGTTGTCGACGATCTCGAGGACGGTGGTGCCGCCATCATCATCAAGATGCACCACGCGGTCACCGACGGCGTCGGTGGCATAGCACTGATGGCGCAGCTGTTCGACCTCGAGCCCGATGCGGCACCGCGAGTGCTCGCTGTCCGCGACGCCGAGGATGACGACGATTACCCGTCGGACGATGCAGCATCACTGATGCTCGAGAGCTTTGCCCACGAGACGGCGCGCGGCCTGGGTGCAGCACGCCGGTTCGCCGGAATGCTGTCCGGCGTGGTGCGCAACCCCGCCGGTGCGGCGCAGGGCTTCGTTCGCGGCGGTGCATCGACAGCCCGCCTCCTGGCTCCTGCTCGCGGTCCCCTCTCGCCTTTGATGACCGAGCGGTCCGCCCGCTACCGGTTCGAGTCGTTCTCTCTGCCACTTGCCGACTTGAAGATGGCGGCGCGGCGCGCCGAAGGCAAGCTCAACGACGCGTTCATGACGGGTGTCGCCATCGGGCTGCGCCTGTATCACGAAGTGCATGGCGAGACGCCTGACGCACTGCGCGTCAACATGCCGATCAATCTGCGCACGGACTCGTCGGGCGCCGGTGGCAATGAGTGGGCACCTGCCCGATTCATCGTTCCTCTGGATGCCGACAGCGTCGACGACCACATGCTGCGGATCCACGACATCGTGGCGGCACAGCGCGCCGAGCCCGCCCTGACGTTCGCCGGCAACATCGCCGCCGTCCTTGACAGGCTTCCCGGCACGGTGCTGACCGATGTCTTCACCAACATGCTCACCTGCCTCGACTTCGCCGCAACCAACGTACCTGGCGTGCCGGTGCCGTTGTTCCTCGCGGGCGCTCGTGTCGATGGTATGGAGACATTTGCACCGCCGTCCGGCGCTGCGGTGAATCTGGCCCTGCTCAGTTACCAGGACATGGCAACGATCGGAATCAACATCGATCCCGCCGCCATCCCCGACACCGAGGTGTTCCTGGGCTGCATCAGGCGCGGATTCGACATGGTTGTGTCGCCGCAGGCGGGCAACGGCGTGGCCCACAAGGTGGGAC
>JBEPVH010000150.1:0-5660 GCA_041691115.1 bacterium
TACACGACAGACGCTCCCTTCCGTCTCACGGGAGGGCCAACCCACCTCATGGATGAACTAGAGGTACTCGGGAGGGCCGCCAAGGTGCTGACACGATGAGCGAGCGCGTTGTATTCATCGGACTCGACGCCGTTGATCCCGCCACAGCGTTGGCGATGGCCCGCCGCGGTGAGATGCCGGCTCTGCGATCCCTCCTCTCCGAGGGGACCCGCGCCAAGGTTCAGAATCCTACCGGCCTCTATGTCGGGTCCTTGTGGCCGAGCTTCTTTACAGGTTGGTCGGCCAGCCGAACGGGCTTCCACTGTTGGGAAGAGATCGAGCCCGGCAGCTACACGCACCGTCTGACCTCGCCGTCGAGCCTCCGCGGAACTCCTTTCTGGGAGCGCATCAGCGATGCCGGCCACCGCGTCGCTGTCATCGACGTGCCCCATACCCGCGCCGCAACTCCCCTCAACGGAATCCAGGTCTCGGAGTGGGGCTGCCACGACAGGCATTTCGGTATCACCACCCAGCCTGCCGAACTCGAAGACGAACTGCTGGAGCAGCACGGTCTGCACCCAGCCCTCGGCGTCGACCCCTTCGAGGAGCGTGAGTTCGCCGCCGATGACTACCTGCATCGTGATGGCGCGCAGCGGACCCGCGAGGAACTGACACTCCTCTGCGATTCCCTGCGAGATGGTGCGCTGGCCAAAAGCGCCTTCTCGACCGACCTGCTGAGCCGTGAGCCCTGGCACCTGTTCGTCTCGGTCCTTGGCGAAGGCCACGCGGTGGGGCACCAGGCATGGCATCAGCACGACGCCACGCATCCGCTCCACGACAGGTTCCTGCGGGCCCGGACCGGCGATCCCATTGCCGCTGTCTACCGAAACCTCGATATCGCTCTTGGCGAGCATCTCCGGCTTGCCGGACCCGAGGCCACTGTCATGGTCCTCCTGTCGCACGGCATGGGAGCTCACAACGACGGCACTCACCTGCTCCCCGAGATCCTTCGCCGCCTCGATGCCGCCTACTGCGGTGCCCTGGAGCGTGGGCCTCTCGGACGCGTCGTCGAGCGTCTCCATGCCGCTCTGCCGGAGAAGTACCGCTCCCGCATGCGCCGCCTCGTGGCGCGGCGCCTCCGTCGTCCGGGGTCCCGGTCCTGGGTCGACGACACCGAGTCTGAGGAGAACCGGCGCTCGCAGTTCTTCTTCGTAGCGCCGAACAACTTCGTGGTCGGTGGCATCCGCATCAACGTCTCCGGCCGTGAGCCCGAGGGCCTGGTGCGCCGCGGCGAGGAGTTCGACGACATCTGTGACGGCCTGACGGCAGACCTCCTTGCCCTGGTGAACGTGGCCACCGGCGAGCCGGTTGTGCGAAGCGTCACCCGCTCGGATTCTCTCTACGATCGGGCCGATCTCGACGCTCTGCCCGATCTCTTCGTGGAATGGAACCAGGATGCGCCCATCGAGACCATCTGGTCGCCTCGAACCGGTGAATTGCACCGCCCCTACACGCACTGGCGGACCGGCGATCACCGCCCCGGAGGCCTGCTCCTGGCCGCCGGGCCCGGCATCGCGGCCGGCGGCAGGGCCCGCGAAATCGACATCCTCGATTTGGCGCCGACCATTGCCGCCCGCCTCGGCGTCGATCTCGCGGATGCCGACGGACAGGTGGTTCCCTGGCTCGCGGGTGGTCAGCGCAGCAAGCGTGCTGTTGGTTCTGTCACATAAACCCGAGGGAGAGGCACTCCTGACGCGCTAGACTTGGGCGGATTGCACTAAGTAGTCTGAACGAGGGCCATATGTCCAGCGCCGACATGGATGATCTTCTGAAGCGCGTCGGCGATGCGGGCGTAGCCTTTGTCGACCTGCAGTTCAGTGACGTGCTGGGTGCCGTCAAGACGGTGACCATTCCGGCCTCCCAGCTGAGCGACTGCATCGAACACGGCACCTGGTTCGACGGCTCGTCGGTGGAGTCGTTCGCCCGTACAGCGGAATCGGACATGTATCTGGTGCCCGATCCGGGCACATTCCAACTGCTCCCCTGGGCTCGGCCCGCCACGGCGCGTCTGATCTGCTGGGCGCGGACTCCCGAAGGCGACTCCTACCCCGGTGATCCACGCGGCGCGCTGCAGCGGGCCCTCGACCATGCGACAGCTCAGGGTTTCGAATACAGAGTGGGGCCGGAACTCGAGTTCTTCCTGCTCGAGCGTGATGAGGCAGGTGGCGTGCGCGCCCCCGCGACGGATCGGGGCGGCTACTTCGACTTTGCCTCCGACCCCGCCCTCGACGTCCGCCAGGAACTCGTCGCCACGCTCCTGGCGATGGGGGTTGACGTCAATTCGGCGCATCACGAGGTGGCTGCGGGACAGCACGAGGTGGATCTCTCTCCTGCGGGTGCTCTGGCTGCGGCGGATGCCGTCGTCACCTTCCGCTATGCGCTCAAGGCTGTCGCCCAGCGGGCGGGAATGGTCGCCACCGTCATGCCCAAGCCGATCTACGGGCAGAGCGGCAACGGCATGCACGTTCACCAGAGCCTTTGGGATGGCAGCGGCAACGCCTTCCCGGCACCGGCAGCCGAATACGGGCTGTCCGACGTTGCTCGCCACTTCATTGCCGGGCAGTTGCACCACGCGGCGGGGATGTGTGCAGTGCTTTCACCCCTGGTGAATTCCTACAAGCGCCTCGTCAGGGGTTTCGAGGCGCCCATCTTCATCTCGTGGGCCAGAACCAACCGGGGCGCCCTCGTTCGCGTTCCCCACGTCGGCCGCCGCGAGGCATCGCGCGTCGAACTGCGCTCGCCCGATCCCTCGTGCAACCCCTATCTCGCCTTCGCCGTGATGCTGCGCTGCGGTCTTGACGGCATCGAGAGGCGACTGCCCCTGCCCGAACCCGTGGAGGAGTCCCTCTACGAGTTCGACGACACCGAACTCGAGCGCCGCAACGTCGGCGTTTTGCCCGACAACCTCCACGACGCTCTCGATGCCCTGGCTGCCGACGACGTCGTCCGTGACGCCCTGGGCGAGCACCTCACCGAGCGTTTCCTAGAGGCCAAGGCGCTGGAGTGGCGCGACTACCGCTCGCAGGTCACGCCATGGGAGATCGAGCGCTACCTGGAGCAGGTGTGATCACGGTTCGTGACGTGTGGCGCGGCACCCTGCCGCCGGGCACCGAGTTGATAGCCGGCGGTGCCGGTCTGGAGCGGCGCGTCGAGTGGGCGACGGCTCTGCGCACACGGGCTCCCGCATTCGACCAGATCAAGGGTGGCGAGCTGGCGTTTGTGCCCGTGAAGTCGATCAAACTCCTCGACGACAGGCTCGATCTGGCCCAGGTCATGTCGTCGCTCTCGGAGAAGGGTGGCGTTGCCGTGGCCATCTCCGGCGATGCCTCATCCGATGCCATCGCTGTCGCCGACAGGCTCATGCTGCCGCTGCTCCGGCTGCCCACCGGCACCGTGATCGCGGACGTCCAGCATTCGACGACCCGATTCATCCTCGATCAGCGGTCACGGCTCCACGAGAAGGAACACGAACTCCGCGTTGAACTGACAGAGCTGGCCCTCTCCGGTGCCGGCCCCGCCGCCATCGTCGACCGCCTGGCGGCGATCTGCGCCTGCCCCGCCACCTGGCGTGACGAGGACGGGACGGTGCGCCATCAGGCGGGCGGTGATGCCGCCGATGAGGGAGATCTGGCGCCTGTGCGTCGCTGGCTGGCGGGAATGCAGGTCACTGCCGCGGATCCACCCGTAAGCGACATTGAGAGCGACGGCACCTCTCGCCTGGTCGCGCCGATCCCGCTGCGCGACGGCATCGGCGGCTACATCTCGGTGGCGGGGGTCACCGGCCCGGCTGCACAGCTGGCCCGTATCGGCGTGGCACGCGCAGCATCGGCCTGCGCCATCGACCTCGACCGCGAGCGCGCCGTCACAGCAGCGCGCGATGACATCGAGGGTGGTGTCGTGGCAGCACTGGTATCCGGTGCTTTCGCCTCGGAAGAAGCCATCGCAGAGCGCGCCCGCCGCGTCGGTCTTGACGCATCACGTGGCAACTGCGTCATCGTCATCGCCGTTGCCGAAGCAACGCTGGAGGCCGCTGTGGCAAGCGCTCACCGCTGGGCATCCACGCATCTCGAAGGCGCGTTGACAGGCAGCCATAACGGCCGTGTCTGCGTCATCGTCGGCGGCGCCGATGAACAGTTGTCAGCCGCATTCACAGTGGCCGCGCAGCATCTCTGCAACGCCGTCGCTGCGGGGGTGGCGCAACGCTCGGTGTCGGCGGGCATCGGCAGAGTTGCGCCGGGTGCTGCGGGAATCCGTCTTTCCCACGACGAGGCGGTGCAGGCCGAGGCCATGGGCAAGCGTCTCTACGGACAGGGAAGGGCAGTCGCCTTCGCCGAGCTAGGCCTGCATCGGTTGCTCTTCGCCATGGCGCGGGGAGATGACCTGCGCTCGTTCCACGACGACGTTCTCGGGCCGCTGCGCGCGCATGACAAGCGCGGTCACGCAGCACTGCTGCCGACACTTGAAGCGTTCTTCGCGTGCAACGGCTCGCCCACCGACATGGCGGCCGAACTGCATCTGCACCGCAACACGGTGCTGTACCGCCTGCGGCGCATTCAGGAGATCGCAGGAATCGATCTCGACGATCCCCTGACACGGCTGCGCCTCCACCTCTGCCTGCGTGCGGCCGACGTCCTTGAGGCGGCGCACTGAGGAACGCTCTTGTGCGCGGTGCCCAAGACATTGGTGGCGCAATTCGTGCGGCACCGCGGATTGCCCCGGCGCCGACGTGCCCTAGTGTGAGCGAGCAAGGTTCCAACGATTCCCGGAGGCCGCCTTGCATCTCACAGCACTAGCCGACGCCACGGCGACGCAGTCAGCGGGCGTTGCCGCCGACACCATCTGGATCGTCGTCGCCGCCCTGCTCGTACTCTTCATGCAGGCGGGCTTCGCCATGCTCGAGGTCGGCTTCACGCGCATGAAGAACGTCGGCACTGTCGTCGCCAAGGTGATCGTGAACCTCTCGGTGAGTTCGATCGTCTATTGGGCGTGCGGCTTCGCCTTTGCCTTCGGCGCCGCAGCGTCGTGGCTCTCGCCGGTGCTCGGTTTCTCCGGCTTCGCACCCTCGTTCCATCCGGGATCGTCGCTCGACACACCCGTCCTCAACGCATACGGCGCACCGGCATCTGCCAAGTTCTTCTTTGAATTCGTCTTCTGTGCAGTGTCCCTTGCCATCGTCTGGGGGACGATGCTGGAGCGCACCAAGTTCCGCGTCTACGTACTGTTCGCCATTCCGTTCTGCGGCTTCATCTACCCGATGATCAGCCACTGGCTCTTCGGTGGCGGCTGGCTCATGGCCATGGGCGCACAGGACTTCGCCGGATCGACCGTGGTGCACCTCACCGGTGCCACGGCCGGGCTGGCCGGTCTGTTGCTGCTGGGTCCGCGCATCGGCAAGTACGGCAAGGACGGCAGGCCCAATGCGATTCCCGGACACAACATGCCGCTGGCACAGCTCGGCGTGATCATCCTCTGGTTCGGCTGGTTCGGCTTCAATCCCGGCTCCACGCTCAACGCCACCAACCTGCACTTCGCCGACGTCGTCATCACCACCAACTTGGCCGCTGCAGCGGGTGCGCTGGCAGCGATGGCGGCGGTGTATCGCATGCAGAAGTCGCTGGACG
>JBEPVH010000151.1:0-5654 GCA_041691115.1 bacterium
GACATATGCCGTATGCCCGTCGGGTGCTACTGCAAATGCCTGAGGCTCCCCGGTGAGCAACGCCGTGGCGCGCACAGTCAAGGACGATGTATCGACCAAGCTAACGGCCGTGCCACCGTTCGCTCGATAGCCCACCACCACGAGGGTCTTGCCATCGGGCGCGAGCCCCAGGAACAGGGGGGACATATTCAACGGCACCTTAGCGACGCTTGAGCCAGAGGCTATGTCGACGACATCAAGAGAGTTGCCCGTGGAGGCGTCGCCAACAAAGGCCACCTTACTTTGCTTGTCGATGACGATCCGCACGTCGGGTCCGGTCGTTGAGCTAGGCAGTTTCACCTGCGTCTTGAGTTGCAAATCCACGATGACCAGCGACGAATACCCGCCATTCGCAATGCTCAATACAACGGCCCACCGACCGTCGGGAGAGATGTTCGCCTCCACGGCGTCCTTCACAGCGATGGAATCGAGGACTGTATTTTTCGCTAGGTCAAGCACTTCTAAAGTGCTGCCCTCCGCAACCGCGGCGCGCGTCCCGTCTACCGAGAGCGTCAAGGAACTGGGATGGCCGGCGAGAGTGATCCGCGCTGTTACGCCCTTGGTTGTGCAGTCGATGACGAGGACCTGCCCCTGATCGGTAAAGACGTATGCGTGCTTTCGGTCATGGGTCGCAACGCCAGGGCCATAGACGGGAGTGTTGCTGATCACCGTGTCCGACCCGTCGCTGCTGATCAGATGTACCCCACCCATAGTCGACACAAGGACACCGCAAGGTGACGCACATCCGAGCGTTGCCGGAAGGCTCGGTACCGCTGTCGGAGGCGAGTTGCCGCCGCACCCGCAGACTGCACCCACGGCGCCGACCACCACGGACGCGAGGCGCGCTCGACGTCGCCCACCGCGTTCGCGCACCTCATTCACTAGCAGCATCGTACGACCGCAGAAGAGGTAGATCCTGCGGACGGCGCGAACGCACCAATGCCCCGCGCCCTCAGCCACGTGGAAGACGAGACGCCATACCAATCATCCTCACAGCCCATCCAAGTCCACCCCAGGGGTATCCTCCAGCGCCATGACCCAATCCACCACTCCAGCCTCCTGGTACCCCGACCCCCAGAACCCCTCCCAACTGCGCTACTGGGATGGCAACGGATGGACCGACCAGTTCCGTGCCGCGACCGGTGGGGCACCCGTCCAGTCGCAGCACATGGCCGAGTCAGCACCCGGCTCCCTCAATGCGCCGCTGGCCTCGTACCAAGGCCCGCCGATCATCATCACGACGATGAATGACCTCCCCGGATGGGAAATCGCCGAGGTCTACGGCGAAGTCTTCGGAGTGGTCGTCCGTGCACGTAATGCCTTCAGCAACATGGGTGCCGGCTTCCGCACGGTGTTCGGTGGCGAGGCGAAGGGCTTCACCAAGCTCATCACAGACAGCCGCCTCGAGGCCACAGCTCGCCTGCGGGCCGCGGCGCACGACGTCGGCGGCAACGCTGTCATCGCAATGCGCTTCGACTGCAACGAGATTGCCGGACAGATGAGCGAGGTTGCTGCGTACGGGACGGCAGTGAGGGCCGTCCGGAAGCCGTAACGCCGATGGGCGCGCTCGGGGTGAATCAAGGACGCGCCGCCGTTCATCTGGCGGAGTCGCGAGGTAGACGACGGTGATCGGTGGGATAGAACCTGCCGTCATTGCAATCCCCGGTGGCCTCATCGCCGTCTTCGTGATCCTCTGGGCGTTGGATCGCGCTAGTGGGTCAGATGCGCGAAATCAAGCCAAAGCAGTCGAAAGCAACAGCCCGATTCACGACGACTTCCTTCGCGGCGTGGCGCTGTCAGTTCTAACTGGCGTCACTGGAGTGTTGTTTGAGGTGAGGGGATCCCTCCTCGTCGCAGCCGTCTGCTTTGCAGGCGGGTTCGTCGGCGGCGGGATTCAGTACTTAGAACGGTCGTCGAAGGGTCGCGTGCCAGCCGTGCGATGGCTCGTGGTCCGCGGTCTGATTCTTCCGATCGCCTTGGTCGTTACGTGGAGGGCAGGATGGATCACCATGACCCCACTCGTCGCACTGCCAACCACTGCGTGGGTAGCAGGAGTTGCCTATGCGCACCTGTACCCAGAAAGCAGCGGAGTGCCACCCGCAACCTGACACCGAGCAATGTGTGGTGCCGGACACGAGGATTCGGCGAGTGTCCGCTTCAGCCGACGAATGCCGTTAGGCGATGCCGCGCGAGCGATCCACTCCCTCGCGCTTGTCCACGGCTCGGTTGGCGAGGACACGCTGCGTTGCGTCGGCACCTTCCATGATGGTGCGGCGTGCCGAGGCGTGCACCGCTCCGTCACCCATGGCCTGGCGCGCGGCCGAGAGGGCCTCGTCGCTGGCAACCGGGAATATCGAGGCCCGGCCACGACGGCCGATGATCTCGCCGATCTCTTCCTGGGAGCGGGTGGCGCAGAGCGTGACGACGTCGGCGGCGAAGCGCTTGGTGTACGGCGCCAAGAGCTTGTCGCTGCCCGTGCCGAACCCGGCGAGCAGGCCGCGCAACTGCTGTGGGGTGAGATCGGAGTCAGCAATGATTTGAGCGTAGGCTGCGTCCTTCGCTGCCGCTGTCGGCTGCGATGCGAGGGCTTGGAGCAGACGTCCCTGACCCTGAATCGAGTTGTCGCGTGCACCTTCGGCGCGGATCGCGGCCTCATCCATCGCTCCGGCGGCTGCGAGCGTGCAGATCACCTGCCAGCGTGTGTCGGGATCGTTGACCGCGTCGACGTCGGGTACGGTGCTCGTACCGTCCATCAGACCTCGCAGCAGGGCCACATCGGGAACGCTTGCCTTGCCGTCAAAAGCGGCGGTGGAGGTGTAGGCGTCGAACCATTCGCGCCGCACGGGCGCTGATAGGGCGGGGTTGGCCATCTCGCGGCGGGCCACGTCGCGCAACTCAGTGGTGAGGGTTCCCTGCACCGCGGGGTCGGCATAGCTGATGGCGCCCTCGGCACGGCTGAGGATGGTGTCCACGAGCAACGGCTCGCGTTCGGTCTGCGCATTCGCGATCGCCATGCGCGCGAACCGGCGCGCGGCGAATTCGCCGTCGCGCATCAAATGCCACGTGGTGGTCCACAACTGAGCACGTGCGGTGACATCGCTGATGGTGCCGATGTACTGCTCGGCGGTTGCGAGCGAAGCGGCCCCGAGGCCGGACTTCGCGTAGGTGAGATCGGTGTCGTTGACGAGCAGCAGATCCGGCTGCTTACGCCCGGTCAGCTCTGGAATCTCGGTGAGGCTTCCGGCGACAGTCGTGTGAACGCGCGAGCGCAGACGCAGGCGCTTGACGTCGGCAGGCTTGCCTGCGACATGTACGAGGTCGTACAGGCCGATGTCGATGACGTGAGGTCGCAGCACGGGATCGGCGTTGGGGCCGAGCGTCTGCGAGATGGCGGCACGCTTGATGCGGCCGTGGGGATCGATGTCGACCATCGGCGTCAGAACCGATATGCCCTTGGTTTCGAGCCAGGCCTTGCCCCACTGGTGGAGGTCGGTGCCGGCCGGCGCCTCGGCCTGGAGTGCGCCGAGGAAGTCGTCGAGGGTGGCGTTGTCCCACTTGCTCTGGAAGTAGCGCTGCACGCCCTTCTTGAAGGAGTCAAGCCCGATGTACGCGATGAGCTGTGCCATCGCGGCGGAGCCCTTCTGGTAGGTGATGGTGTCGAAGTTGTCATGCACAGCGTCGGTATCGGCGACGGCCGTGGCAATCGGGTGTGTCGTCGGCATCTGGTCAAGAACGGCTGCCGCTGCCTTGTCGCCGTTTTCCTCGATGACAGGTCCCTGCGACTTGTCGAGTACCCGTGCGGCCAGAGCCGCCATGATGGTGGCGAACGTCTCGTTCAGCCAGAGATCGTTCCACCACACCATCGTGCGGACGTCACCGAATCCGCTGACGTGAGCGTTCTCGTGGCGAATGACATTGCGCAGGTAGCTGTGCATCCGCTCCGGCACGTTGCCGCGGAAGATGAGTGCCTCGTAGAAGGTGACGTGACCCGGGTTTTCCATGGCCCCGGCCTTGAATCCCGGAACCAGAATCTGGTCGTACTTCGGGAAGGGATACGCGAAACCATAGAAGTCCTCGAGGAAGCGGATCGACTGCTTCAACTCGCTGAACCACGTTGCCTTGTATTTGTCGACGTACTGCGCCTGCGAACGGCGGCAGGAGAGGCTGAGGGGAATCGTGCGCCCATCAGTGGTGGTGTACGTGTCAGTCCAGGTGGTGAACGGACCGGCCGTCACTGCTGCCAGGTATGTCGGCAGGATCTCGGTTCGAGCGTACGTCGTGCGCTGACGTCCGCCGCCCACATCAGCGACAGCCACCGGATCTGTGTTGGTTCCGACCGTCCAAGCCGCCGGTGCCTCAACGGTCCAGGTGAAGCGGCCCTTGATGTCCGGCTGGTCGAAGCAAGCAAAGGTCTTGTGGGCGTGGAAGTCTTCGAACTGGGTGTGGAAGTACGGAGCGTCACCGTCCTCCTCGTCGAGCACGCGGGTCAGGCCCTGGCCCATGCTGCTCAGTCGATGGACGCTCTCGATCTCAAGCGTGTTGTGCGCCTGAAGGGCGGGCAGCACCAGGCGTCCGTTGGTGACCGCGTTGACGTCGAGAGCGACGCCGTTGAGGCGGGCGCTCACCAGTCTCTCTGCATCGATGTCGATGAAAGAGGACTCGCCGGGGCGGGCGCAATCGAACGTGATGGCAACCGCGGACTCGAACTCCTTGTTCGCCTTCTCGCCGTGGAGTACGAGCAGTGGCCGGTATTCCGGATTCCTGATCAGGGTCGCGCGGTCGCGCGCCTCCTGCTGCGTCAGTACGGCCCTGCCTGTGCTCACCCTTCCATCCCCCATTTGCCCCTGGTAACGAGCCGCACATCGTGACGTCCTGACAAGGACATTCGACGGACAACGGGCGGCACCCAGCCAGATTCGCTGTGATCCCACCTGGTCGAGCCGAGCGACGCGGCCTCAAGACCGATGTTCGGGCGTTTGGCGGCCCATCCCGCCGGTGTTATACCTGAGTGGGTCAGTTGGTACCTCGTCGGGGTACGCCCTTACGCCATAAGGGTTTTAGTGGTGCCGGGAGGGGGAGTCGAACCCCCACGCCCTTGCGGACACAGCGCCCTGAACGCTGCGTGTCTACCAGTTCCACCATCCCGGCACGGAGGGCGCCGGAATCGTATCAGCCGTGCCTCCAGACCGGAAGCGTGTCGAACCGGGCTGCGGCGCCTCCTGTCGTGGGGAGGGAAACGCCCTGGTAGGTATCTCTCACGACGTAGGTGACGGTGGGTGCGTAGAGGAAGACGGCCGGAAGGTCGTCCTGGAGCTGGGTGGCAACGTTCTGGGCTGCCTGGATTCTTGCGTGGGAGTCGTTGAGGGTGGCCAGGGAATCCAGATCGCGGTCCAGGAAGGCATCAGCGGGGGCACCGCTCACCGCGAAGCCATTGGGGGGTGCGGCTGAGGAGCGCCAGTACGTGGCGACGTCCGGATCGGCACCGTTATCCCACGAGGCGATGGCGAGTTGGAATGCCTTGGCTTGGATCACCTGCGCGGGGAAGGTCGCTTCGTCCTGCTTCACCACTGAGGCGGTGATACCGACGCCGCTGAGCTGGCGTGCCACCTCGGCCG
>JBEPVH010000152.1:0-5648 GCA_041691115.1 bacterium
TGGCGAGGATGACCGTGGTCAGGACGATGATCTGCAGGGCTGTGAGAATTAGTCCCAATCCCGCCGTCGCGGCGCGCGAGTGGCGTCGCCAGCCCGGCGTCGCCTCCAGGCCAATGGCTCCGGCAATTGCCAGCGCGGGGATCACCGTCAGTAGGTAGCGCCCCTGCGGCTGCTGGATGGTGAGGTTGATGCCGACGATCGTCACCATCGCAGCACAGAACAGCACCCCGATGACGATGAAGAGTTTGCGTACCTGTGGTTGCTGGCGTGCAGCAACGTAGATCCCGACCACGACGACGGACAAGAGGATTCCGTAGATCCCGTACAGCAGCGGAGACATGCCGACATCCGACCAGCCGAAGTCGCCGATTGATGTGATGGCAAGGGTGACGGGAAACTGATCGATGAAATAGGTCGAGAAGAGGGGATGGGGCTGAATGACATCTTTGAATGTCGAGTACAGCGGCCCACGCGCCAGTGGGTCGCCGTACGTGAGTTGGTTGTAGAGCAACCAGGGCGACGCGACAACGCCGGCTAAGGCCAGCGGTGTCATGTGGCGAATGCGCTGTGACCACGGGATTGACCGGTCGAGTGCAATCGCTGTCGCAGCGCCCACCAGGATGACGATCCCGGTGATCTTGGAAAGAAACGCACCCCCTGCGACCACCCCGATGGCAATGCCAAGACGCCACGAGAATCCTCGCCGCATCATCCGAACGATCAGGTACGTCGTCAGCGCACAGAACATGGCAAGGAGCGCGTCGGGTGACACCGTCATGCCGCGGAACGAGAACGCGGGGAGTAGCCCGACGAGCATCCCTGCAAGCAGCCCCGTCGTTCGCCGCTTGGTGGCCTCGGTTCCGGCAAGGAAGGCGAAGAACACGGTGAGCAACGAGATGCCAATGGTCACGATGCGGCCCAAATGCAGACGCCAGTTGTCGGTCAGGTCGTGGGCGGACGGGTAGAACAACCGCGGGTATCCCGGGTAGTAGGACTGCCCCTTGGCATTCGTGACGATGTCGCGCACCGGTGGCGCCTGGTCATTCGCTATCGGACTGAGCAGGGCGTAGTAGAGCGGGGGCTCGTTCGCTTCGAGGTGCGCTAGGTCGTACGGGGGCAGGCTGCCGTGGTCGTGCATGTACGCCGCGTACTGCCAGTGGTCTGGCTCGTCCGACGCCTCCCATGCCGGCACCGCCAGCGACCAGGTGAGCATGAGAAGGCCCGACACCACCAGGAGGGTTGTCACGGCCATTCGGCCGACCCAGTCCCTCACCTCCGGTTCGGTAGATGCCACCGCCCGAGCATATTCGCGGTGGCCCCGTCGTGACGGCTCCCTAGGAGACCGCCTTCTTCAAGAGCGCACTGATCTTCTTTTCCTCGGCGGCACCCAGCTCCTTCAGCGCGAACTCGGACGGCCACATCGACCCGTCATCCAGGTTCGCCTTGTCGGTGAATCCGAGGTTGGCGTAGCGCGCCTTGAACTTCTCGGCGGGCTTGAAGAAGCAGACGATGTCGCCGTCCTTGGCGTAAGCAGGCATCCCATACCAAGTGCGGCACGACAACTCGGGGGCGGTGGCCTTGACGACTGCATGAAGCCGCTCGGCCATGGCCCTGTCGTGCTTGCCCATCTCCTTGATCTTGGCGAGCACCTCGTTCTCACCATCCTGCTTGAGCGCCTCGGCCTTCAACTCCTTGGCACGCTCGCGCATCGCTGCGCGTTCCTCGGACGTGAACTTGCCCGAGGCGGAGGCGCTAGTTCCCTTGGCGGATGTCTTCGTAGGCATTACTGCGCTTCCTCTATACGGATACGGTTTCCGGCTGGGTCGCGAACCGCCGCGTCACGCACGCCCCAGGGCTGGCTCGCGGGCTCGGATAGGACTTCGACACCGGGCGCGGCTGCGACCTTGTCGAACGTGGCGTCGAGGTCATCGGTGCGGAAGTGCACGGGGTACATCTCGCCCCTTGGCGAGCATTGCCGCGAGCGTGTCCCCGTCTTCTTGAGAGCGGCCGGCATGCGGCTGCGAGAGCACGATGGCAACCTCGGGCTGGCTGTCAGAGACCAGCGTGATCCAGCGGAAGCCACCGTTGGCGACCTGGTTCTTCACGGTCAAGCCGAGGGTGTCGCGGTAGAACCCCAGGGCGGCATCGGGGTCGTCCACGAGAATGTGCACGGTGCTGAGCGATGTGTTCATTGCGCCGATGGTACGTGGGCGTTCCGGCGGTTGCTTCTTCGAAATTGCTCACTTGCGGGCTTTGTTGCTTGTTGTCCTTCGGGGCCTGGTCAGCACCATCAACTGGCAGGGTGACACGATCCGCTCCTCGTCGTGGTTTCGAGCCCGGTACTCCGAGGGCGACTCGCCGACCAGCTCGGTGAACCGCGCCGAGAACGAGCCAAGACTCGTCCACCCCACCTCCAAGCAGACATCGGTCACGCTCACATCGCCGCGGCGCAGGAGCGCCTTGGCGCGCTCGACCCGCCGGGTCATGAGATAGGAATACGGCGTCTCGGAATACGCCTCCTTGAACCGCCGGATGAAGTGCGCCGGGGACATCGCCGCCGCAGCAGCGAGTACGGGCACATCGAGCGGCTGCGCAAACTCCCGGTCCATCCGGTCGCGGGCCCGGCGCAACCGGCGCAGTTCATCCAGGTCAGCAGCCACTCACTCATTGTGCCGTGCGGCCAGGCTCCGGATAGGATCACGCAGCCATGGATGACGTGAAGCGCACCAGATACACCAAGTGGCTCCGAGCCGCCGCCGCGTACAACGTCGCGTGGGGCGCCACCAACGTGCTGTTTCCCGGCCGTGTTTTTCGCGTCCTCGGTATGCGTAACCCGGAACCACCTGCCGCCTGGCAGACCGTCGGGATGATGGTCGGCGTCTACGCACCGGCGTACTGGTGGGCCTCGAAGGACCCGGTCCAGCACTCGCACCTCGTCGCCGTCGGCCTGCTCGGGAAGCTGTTGGGCCCGGCAGGATTCATGTGGGCAGTCACGACGGGGCGTCTGCCGCTGCGCTTCGGCCTCACCCTGCTCACCAACGACGTCATGTGGTGGCCCGTGTTCGCCGCCATCGTTCGCGACGGTGTCGAAGCTGCCGGTGGCTGGGAGGCGTATCTGCAAGGTCCGAGCGCGTAGGGAAGTGAACGTGACGCACTGGCCTGCCCGAGAATTGAAGCGTTAGGGTCGCGCAATGGCTCGCCTGTACTTCGCCGCTCCAAACCTTGCATTCGGTCCAGCGCCGCGGACAGCAGGCGACGTCGATGCGCTGATCGCCGCCGGCATCACCCATGTCGTCGACTGCGCTGGATCGCCTGTGACGTCGCGCGCTCTCGGGAAGCGGATTGCGCACGACGGCGTGCCTGTGGCGGACACGTTGAAAGATCTGCCGGGCTGGTGGTTCGAGAAAGCCGGCCGGTCCGCTCTCTCAGCCCTGGCCGCACCAGATGCTCGCGTTTTGGTTGTGTGCGCACAGGGTCGTCGACGATCACCAGCGCTCGCCTACTGGCTCCTGCGGCGCCGGGGTGTGGATGCTGAGTCGGCCGTCGCAGCCGTGCGCACGGCGCGAGCATCGATCTCGACGGTGTACTTCGCGAGCGCTGAGGCCGCTCTTTGAATTGCGCGAGCGGCCGCTCGGACGTACGCTCCGCGGGACTTCTGCAGACGAAACGCCGTTACGGCGGCCTGATGAACGAGTGGCGCTCGGAACCTGGAGGACGGCATGGGCAGTGTTTTTCGCGAGATCGTTGTCGACTGTGCCAACCCCAAACAGCTTGCTGAGTTCTGGGCGGCAGTCCTCAACTGGCCACTGACCGAGGATCCCGAAGGCTACTGCTGGCTCTCGTCCACCGGTGAGCCGTGGGCCCCTCCGCCCGTGCTGGTGTTTGCGCCGGTCCCCGAGAAGAAGACTGTCAAGAACCGCCTGCACATCGACGTCAATCCCAGCGGCTGTGACCAGGCAGAGGAGTTGGAGCGATTGCTAGCGCTCGGTGCGACGCATGCGGATGTTGGCCAGGGCGATTCCGTCCCCTGGATTGTCCTCGCCGATCCCGAAGGAAACGAGTTCTGTCTCCTGGGCCGGCGCGTCGATCTGTAGGGCATATAGCAGGCTAGAACTCGCGTAACCGTCTTAGGCTCCCAACCACAACCTCTGCCCGATCACGATTTCCTTACGGTTTTACGATCGGCGCGGTCATCTCCACGATGCGCGCGATCGCCAACAGCGCTGACGTAACCCCGTCCCCGGGACCCTTATCGAAGTCCTCGGTGACGGTCCCCATCTGATTGGTCACTTGGGCGAGGCAGACGACCGAATGGTGCTGTGCGGCACCGTAAGCGTAGAGCGAGGCGGCTTCCATCTCGACCACGTCAATGCCAAGTGCCGCGGCGTTTGCCAGTGCCTCGGCGGTTTCGCGAAACGGCGCGTCAGTCGTCCAGCTCGAGCCCAAGGTCCACGGCAACTGTTCGGTCCCGTCCGACGGTTCCAGCGCCTGAAGCAGCGTGCGATCGAGCAGACTCCACGGGGTCGGCGGGAGGTAGTGATGGCTGGTCCCCTCGTCGCGCAATGCACGCTCGATGAGAACAAATTCGGCGCTGAGACTCTTCGTTCCGACGAGCCCCGCAGACGAGACGCTCACGACCAGCTCACAGCCCGAGCTCGCCAACTGTTCCGCCACCAGTACGGCGAAAGGCCCACCCACAGCGCATCCGACGACGCCAACTGTCTGGTCTGCTAGCTCGGTGAGCCACATCTCTGTGTGGTAACAGGCCCAGCCACGATGACGCGCGCCGTCAGGCTGGGAGCTCACGTGACGCACGAGGTCACCGTCCGGGTCGAGGACGCAGACGCGAGGCACCGCCAGCTCGGGCAATTGCCGCATCCGCCGGGTGGCATGCAGCAGGCGGTCCGGTTGGAAGACTGACGATGAGTGGTGAGCCTTCGCCGATGTGAGGGGCGACAGACCGACTGTTCGTTCGGAACCTGGCGCACTGTCGTGTTGGGGCAAGTCGGGTACTCCTGTCGTCTACAGTTCGCGCGGAATCAACGTCTCAGGCACCCGCACAGCGGCACCAAGGAGCCACATAACAGATGTCAAATCCTGCCACCACGGGCACGACCGTCGAGCGCTATCGGATCGGCCTCGTCATCCTGCGTACGTTTGCCGGCATCGTATACCTCGCCAACGGGCTGGCGAAGCTCTTCGAATTCAAGTCGATTGAGATCGGGCCGTGGAAGTCGTACCTCATCAACCGGGCAGGCGCTGAAGGCATTCAGCGGGCCAACAGCAATTCGTCACCGGGTTTCCTGCACGACCTGGGGCTCACGATCGCCAACAACTTCAATCTCGTCCAGTGGCCGCTCACATTAGGCGAGCTGGCGGTCGGCGTAGGCCTGATCCTCGGCCTCTACAGCCGCTCCGCGGCGGCGCTTGGACTCCTCATGTCTCTGGGTGCCTTCATTTTCACGCTGGGCTCCCACGCCTGGACCTTTGATTACCTGTTCGAGCCCGCGATCTTTGCCGTCCTGTTGTTCGCACCCGATCTGCCCGGTCCGATGGGCCGCCTTCGTCGCGGTATCTCCCGGTAGTTCAGTCTCAGCGCCACTGATCGAGCAGCCTGCGTTTGCCCTTGCGGAGTCGGGCGACCTAAC
>JBEPVH010000153.1:0-5635 GCA_041691115.1 bacterium
CTTCTGGACGGAGCGCCGCCGCTGGCCCGGATTCGTCGCCGGCATGGCGTCACCGGTCCTGGCGTTTGCCGCAGGAACGATCTTCGGGGCCCCAGTGGCGGTCGTCGGCATCATTGCCTACGCCACGTTTGGCATCCAGATGCTGCCGGTCGTGCGTAATGCGGCCCTCTCCGTCATGCATTGGGACTCGAGCTATCTGAACCGCCCCCAGACGATTGCTCGCAAGCCGCGCGAGGCAGTGGACGCCGACGGCCCGGCCGTCGTCACCGTCGCCGACCCGACCATGGTCGAGATCCTCGTTCCCGCGGAACCCGCAGCCCCGCAGGGTCCGGCGCACATCGAACAGATGCCGCCCTCGACGCGCCGCGTTGCCGGCCACGTCCAGTCGAGAACCATCGCCTCTCGCGAACGTGCCGTCGCCGCCGTTGCCACGCGGCCGCCGATGGCCCTGGATCTCTGATGGCGTACTACCCGGAAAGTGCCAGGGCGCTTGCTGACCAGGCAATGCGCTCCGTCCGTGATCAGATTGAGCGTGGAGCGATCACTGCCTCGGATTGGGACATCGAAGGTCCGAACTGGACGCCCGACCCACCCTCTGGGCGAGTCAGCTACTACAGCCTGGCTCTGCCGTCCGGCAACGAGGTGCGCTTGCGGTACCGCACCGGCACGGGTACCGGCTACTCCCAGCACCAATTCAGTGTGGTCCACGATGGCGCTGTGCTCGTCGAAGTCTCTGGCGATGAAGCTCAGGAGATCGTGGAGACCGTCCGCAACCAAATCAGGTGGCAGCTCGACATCTGGCGCTCGGAAGCGACGGGCGATTTTCTGCAATAGCGCGCCCGGCGTAAACCGCCCGGACTGCCCGCTCGGCCGTCGGCCGCCGGACCCCCGGTATACTCGCGCTCTCCGAGCGGGAGTAGCTCAGTGGTAGAGCATCACCTTGCCAAGGTGAGGGTCGCGAGTTCGAGCCTCGTCTCCCGCTCCATTTCGCCCTTGTCGGAAACCTCGTCGCCTAAAGACTGAGGTCCCGGCGGCATCGCGTCTCGATGAATGAGTAGATGCCGAATGCTGCCAGACCGGCGGCCGCGACCAACAGGAGCCATGGCCCGAGAGGCGCCGCGCGCACACTCCGCAGGGTGGCGTCGAACCCTTTGGATTCGGACGCGGCGTTGACGATGGCCGATCGGACCAGGAAGCCGCCGATCAACACAAATATGACTCCGCGCGTCATGCGTCCGGTCACGCCCAGGATGGCAGTCGCCTGCCGCAACCGGGGACTGATCTTCTTGAGGTCAAGTGGTCTCTGAAAGTGCAGACGCAGAGCGTTCACACCAAGGGCAATCCCGCCGATCACAACCACCAGCCCGGCTGCACCCAGGATCCAACGCCCGCCCGGCCAACTCAGGATCCGTGCCGTCCACGCCACCTGCGCCTCTTGAGGCGGTGGCTGATTGCGATCGAGCAGCAGTTCGATCCCGCTCACCATGAAGCCGAGATAGACGGCAGCAACGCCGAGGGCGCGAAGACGCCGGGTCAGGTCCTTGCGACGCTTGAGGTCGCCGCGGGACACGGCGAACCTGAGTAGCTGCCAGCCCACGTGCGCGGCAATTCCTGCGCACAACACCAGCACCAAGACGGCCCCCATGGGCTGCTCCACGAGAAGACGCAGCGCACCTTGGCGATCGGCCTCATGGGTGCTGCCCAGGGCGACGCCGATCGTCAGCGCCGCGACAACCAGATACACAAACCCGCGGCTGGCGAGACCGACCCGAGCTGCGTACTCGCCCCGCTTGTCGTGCAACGCGCCGCGCGCGGCCCGTTCGGTCGAGCGCTCAGCCTTAAGGGCTTTCTTGGCGGGATGGGCCATTCCCGACACAGTAAACGTCGTGTCCCCGCCAACCTGAGGGCTGCGAGTTCGAGCCTCTTCCGCCGCCCCCACGTAAGAAACGGCATGCTTCCTTGTCTGATGACAAAGCTGCGTCCCTGGCTGGACCTTGTTGCTCGCGCGATCGCGTTCTTGTTCGGAGCCTTCGCCTTCTTGAATGCCGTCGTGGTGCTTCGCCATCCGGCGTTCGATCCCAACGTCTGGTGGATCGACCTGGGCTTCATGCCTCGATCCCTCGGACAGTTGTCGATCGCGCTCGCCGGCGTGGTGCTTGTGTCAGGGGCGCTCGCATCTCCCGGTAGCCGGGGGCGGCGCCGCGCGGCTTCGGTCGGTCTCTTCCTCTTAGCGGCCGTAGCAATGGGGAATGTGGTCACCTTCTACGTCGTTTGGTCGAACGGTTCGATCCATCCGGCGGCACCGATTCCGCTCTCGCTGCTGATCGCTGTCGCCCTCGCTCTCGCCGGAGCAGAACTATTTCGCCCCTCGGCTCGAGTGCGGCGGGCAAAGGCCCTCCCCCTGATTGCTGCCGTGACAGCAGCGTTCTTTGTGGCAGTGCCCGCGGCGCAGATGGCGTTCTTCGGAACGACGGATTACCGGCGTCACGCCGACGCAATCGTCGTCTTCGGCGCTCAGGTCCTCAACGGCCGCGCGTCGAGCGTTCTCGCCGACCGCGTCGATACGTCGGTGCAGCTCTATATGCAGGGTTTCGCGCCGGTGATCATCATGTCCGGCGGGATAGAACCGGATGGCGGCGACGAGGCACAGGTGATGAAAGACCGAGCGATCGCGCAGGGCGTTCCGGCCAGCGCAATCCTTATGGACAACGGCGGTTTCAATACGCAAGCGAGCGTGGACGACACGACTGCCATGTTCCGCGCGAATGGATTCCACACAGTTTTGGCCGATAGCCACTTCTACCACTTGGCGCGGATCAAGCTCGCATATGCAGGTGAGGGATACGACGTGCTCACGGTTCCCTCTCGGGACACCCCCGTACGCGAGAACCCAACGATCATCAGCCGCGAGATCCCCGCCTTCTGGCTCTACTATCTGCGCGCGGCAACCGGCTAACGCGGTGAACTCTCCGGCCCCGCTCACAACACTGGGCGAAGTGCACGCGGTGTGGCCTGACCTTGAGAATCAGACGCTGGTGGGGATCGACCTGCGCGAGGCGGACCTGGACTGGAGCGCCGCCCGGCTCGACGGCGCTTCGCTGCTCGGTTGCCGCCTTCGTCCCCAGGACGCCGTTCTCATCATCGGTAGTGACGCCGTCCTCCAGCCGCCGCTAGGGAGGGCTCCGTTCCCTGTATTTCGGGCGTCGCTATACACCTTCGAGGAACTTGCAGCTGTTGATCCGGGCTCTGCCAAAACATTCGATGAACGTGTCGGTGCGTGGTTCCAGGCTGCGGCACCGGATTCCATGCACGACACCATTGTTCGGTCGCTCCACGATGCCACCATCGAGGCGGCAGTGGCCCGCTTCGTCGTTGGTCGTCGCGTTGTCGGCGTGATGGGTGGACACGCTGTGCGGCGCGACTCCGCTGCGTTTCGCGAGGTTGCACGACTCGGGCAAGCTCTCGCTGACGCCGGCTTCACCGTTGCCACAGGCGGCGGGCCCGGAATGATGGAGGCGGCCAACCTCGGTGCATGGTTGTCGGCGGCATCGCCCGACGATTTCGAGACATCGCTCACCACGCTGGCTGCTCAGCCGTCGTACGCCGACGACCCCGTTGCCTACTTGGCGGCAGCGCTGCAGATTCGTACCGCGCATCCGAACGGTGGAGATAGTCTCGGGGTCCCCACGTGGGTCTACCTTGACGAGCCCACAACTGGATTCGCGACGCACATTGCCAAGTACTTCACCAACAGCATTCGTGAGGATGGCCTGCTGTCCATTGCTCGTTCAGGCGTTGTCTACACGCCCGGCGCGGCAGGGACGCAGCAGGAGATCTTCACTGACTGCGCCCAGAACAGTCTGAATCTGCAGTCCGTCCGGAGCCCGATGGTGTTCTACGGAGTGGAGTTTTACGACGGCGAACATCGCGAATTGATGGATGCCGTGCGCCAGCAGGCGACAGACTTCGGGTGGGTCCATTTGATCCTTGTCACCGGCGACATCGACGAGGCGGTTTCGTTCATCTCCGCCCATGACCCCGATGCAGCGGGCAGCGCCGGCGTGGAACGGCGCCGCGTACACGGAGCAGTCTGAAGATGACAGTCCTTCGCGTCGTGTCCGCAGAGGAACCGTTTCGCAGTGCCTTCGCGAGTATCCGCACCGAGTTCAACGTGCCTGCCTCGTTCCCCGATGACGTACTCGCAGAAGCCAACGCTGTGGCCGCGACCTCCGGAGCATCTATGCCGGCGCGGAGAGATGCGCGTGACATCCCATTTGTCACCATCGATCCCGCAGGAAGCAAGGATCTCGACCAGGCGTTCCACGCTGAATCGACAACTGATGGCTTCCGCGTTTACTACGCGATCGCCGACGTGGGTGCATTTGTCTCGCCAGGAGGCGCGTTGGATCGTGAGTGCATGCGTCGCGCCGTCACGCTGTACTTCCCTGACGGCCGGACACCGATGCTGCCCGAGGTTCTCTGTGAGGGGGCGGCCAGCCTGCTGCCGAACGAAGATCGCCCAGCCGTTCTGTGGACCATCGACCTCGACAGAACAGGTGTGGCGACCCACACCCATGTCGAACGCGCGACAGTCAACAACCGCCGCGCTCTGAGCTTTGATGACGTGCAGAACGCCGTTGCTGGAGGAACTGCAGAACCGGCGTTAACCCTTCTGCGCGAAATCGGTGAGTTGCGCCTTCAACGTGAGGCTGCGCGCGGCGGAATCAGTCTCGATCTTCCGACACAAGAAGTCGAGCCCGTGGACGGCGGCGGCTACAGCCTCGTCTACCGCCCTGTGATTCCGGTCGAGAGTTGGAACGCGCAGATCTCATTGCTCACCGGCATGGAGGCCGCGAAACTCATGGTTGCCGCGCACCAGGGTCTGTTGCGCACTCTGCCGCCGCCGGACCCGGGGCAGATCGACAGGCTCCGCCGGATAGCGAAGGCGCTGGGCGTCTCCTGGCCAGATGGCGCCGAGTGGGGGACAGTCGTGCGTGGCCTGGACCGCGGGAAGAGCGGCGACGCTGCGTTTCTTCTCCAAGCTGCGCATGTTTTGCGCGGCGCGGGGTACACGGTCCTGGACGAAACGAATAGTGGTGATCCCGCAACAGCGCCTATGCATGCCGGGGTGGCCGCACCCTATGCCCACGTCACAGCACCGATGCGCCGCCTGGGTGATCGCTTTGCCAACGAGTTCGCTCTCTCGATCTGCGCCGGTATTGACATCCCGGAGTGGGCTGTCGCCGGATTGCACGCAGTCGCAGACGCTATGCAGGCTGCCACACATCGCAGTGCGCAGATTGACCATGCGGTCATCGATGCAGTGGAGTGCGTGCTCCTCCAAGCCCACGTTGGCGAGGAGCGCGATGGGGTGGTCATCGACAAGAACGCGCATGGCGCGATCGTTCAAATCGCGGATCCGGCCGTCGTCGCGCCGATGTTGGGCGAAGCGACGCTGGGTTCGTCGATCCGAGTACGCATCGCCTCGGTCGACGTTGTGACGCGGCGGGTCGAGTTGGTCCACGCAGCCACCGCGAGTCGATGATCCGACCTCAGGCAACCACCTGGAACGCGCGCAGGGCGGTCAGCACGAGAGCGGCGAGACCGGGCACGACGAGGTTGTCCAAGCCTCGGC
>JBEPVH010000154.1:0-5618 GCA_041691115.1 bacterium
CGTTCGGGGTGCTCAGGGTGTGCGAGTGCATACATCCAGCGTACGGGAGCGGGACCTTTGCCCAGAAACACGAAAGGGCGGCGCCCTGCGGCACCGCCCTTCCTGAAAGTCGCGAGAACTACTCGAGACCGCCGCGCTCAGCACCTGCCGAGATCTGACGGGCCTGGTAGCCGGCAACTGCCGAGACGCGGCGTGCCTGAGGCGTACCGGGCGTCTCAACAACTGCCTCGGTCAGCGCAGGGCCCGTGGCCTCCTCGGGGGTCGCGTAGCGCGCGTTCATGGCGCGCTCCACCGCTGTGGTCGGTGCGGGCTTGTCAGTCCCCTTGACCGCCCAACGGGCGCCGCGGTAGCCCTGGTAGACGGGCTCGATAACCGCAGTGGCGATCAGGGCGGGAACGGCAATGACGGCGCAGGCGACGATGCCGGCGACGCGGCTCAGCAGTCCACCGACAACTCCAACGCCAGTGGCGCCGAAGGCGAGGCCGATGCGTACGGCGGCACCGGGAAGACGGGTGGCGATTCCGAAGCCACCCTTGGCCGCACCCTGGGCGCGCTTGCCGACGCTGTCCGCAGCGCGGGTCTCAGCGAAGCCGGGCTTGAGTTCGGCGAACTTGGCACGGAAATCATTGCCCTGCTTGGAGGCAAATGCAGCAGTCTTGTCGTAGAGGGCGTCGCCGCCGTCCCAGATCGTCAGTGCAATGTCCCAGCCGCGGGCTGCGCGCTCCCAGATCGACCTGGTGATGGACGCTGTCTTCATGTGCCCCTGCCCCCTTAAGTCATGTTTGGCGCGAGCGCGCCAAACGGCACTTTAGGCGAGGGCTTGGAGTGGGCGCGGGACATACGGCGGACAATCGCCGCCGGCGCTATTCCAGTCCGCGAGCAGTGGGTGCGGAGCTGACCTGACGCGGCTGGTAGGCCAGCATCGCAGCGCGGCGCCCCTGAGGTGCTCCGGGCAGGTTGGTGAGGCGGGCCTCGGGGGCCGCAGCCTGAGGAGTTGTCGTGGCCGCGACAGCGCTGATCGACGCGGGTCCCTGGGGAGCTTCGGCTTCAGCCTCTGCGGCTTCAGCCTCTGCGGCTTCGGGCTCGGCAGCCTCGACCTCGGGCTCCTTGATGAAGAACTTGAGATCGCCCCTGGCAATCTGCTTGGCATGGACCGCTGCCTTGTAAGGCACGGCAATGACAGCCGACGCGAGAACAGCGGGAGCGCAGGCTGCCAGCATCGGCCCGAAAGCGACGGTGGCTGACACCGAGGTGACGAGCATCGATGCGATGCGGGCCAGCGGCAGAGTCAGCGCGTTGGCAAGCGCCCACGGCAATCCCTTGGCAATCTGACCAAACCCGCGAAGGTTGGCCTCGAGACGCTCAGGACGCGATGTTGCCTCTTTGGCCGCAGCGAAGTGCGGCGCCACGCCGTCAAAGCTCTTGTAGATCCGCTGCCAGGCACTCATGCGGTACTCGGCGAACTTGGGCACCACGGTCTCGATCTTGTCGGCGACCTCGTTGGTGCGCTCGGTCATGGCGCCGATCTTGTCCCATGCCCACGCGGTGGGAGGGCAGTACGCGTACTCGAGGCGGGTGCGGCCGATCTTCGGCAACTGCGGAAGAGACAGGTGAGGCAGATGGAGGTCTGGCCGCTTCATATGGCGTCAGTCTGCCCCAGCATCACGGACGCAGCACGGACATTCAGCGCTCGTAGCGAACGACGGTCTCCGCTGCCACGGTGACTTCGACGCACACGGCCAGGACCGCGTCCACGAACCCGCCCAGCTCGCGTACCCAATCAGTGAGACCGGGCATGGTCTTGTCCTCAACGGTGCCTGCGAGGTTCTGCGCCCCCCAATGCAGACGGCCGGCGGAACTCATGGTGGCGTTGAGCATTTCCTCGGCGGATTGGCGGCGCACGATCGCCTTGAACCAGCGGAAATGAAAGAGGGCGACGTTGGTGAGCGGCGCGACTGCGTACGGAAACGGTTCCGACGTGAAGTCCTTCCAGGCGGCGAGATACACCTTGCCGCAGCGGCGTACGCCGCTCGACGCGCGATCGAGATCGGGAAGTACCACGTCGATCGCCTCAGCGGGCAGCCCACCGCGCTCCACGTCGTCGGCATCGGCAAGGATGTCAACGGCGCGCTCCACCGATCCCGTCCACTCCTCGGTGGCGGCCAGGACGTCATCGAGTGCGCCCTGATGGCCGGGCAGAAACCCGTGGGGATCGGCGGCAGCCGCGGCGGCCCGAACACGGTCGCCGCCGATGTGCACGTGGCGATTCAACGACTCCACTGAACGGTTGCGTGTCGCCGGCCACGGCGTTCTCGAGGAGGCGAAGGGGACGAAACCGGCGAGAGTTGCCAGGCGCCGCAGTTCCTCGAGATCCGGATCGTCTGCCATGCCTAGCCCGACTGCATCTCAAACCAGCACGCGTCGACGTCGAGCGTGGGCAGAGCCGTTTCACGAATCGTGAAGTACAGCGAACCGCCATCACCCCACATGGCGTTGGCTGCCATGTCGGAGTCGACCTGAAGAAGGTTGCGCCATTCAGCGGCAAGGGATTCCAGGTCGTCCGGGTAACTCAGGTAGCTGCCGCCCGCTGCAATGGTGGCAGCCATGAACGAGGGCTCCGCCTGCACCGGAAGGGCATGGCCGAGGAACTGATGGTTGGCCTCGGCGGGAAGCAGATGCTCGTAGGCGATCCACTCCTCGTCATTGAGCAAAGCCCTGACCCCGTTCTGAGGGAGTGTCCAGTGCACCGATGGAGTCCACGCGGACTCGGTCAATGCGATTTGGCTGAGCATCGAGTCGTCGGCATGACGTCGTTCCAGGTGCGCGCCCGGTGTCGTGTACATGACATGGAATGCCGCCCTGTCGGTGGCCTCCAGGCCGTAGACCTCCTGCATCGAGTCCCAGAAGAAGGAGAGCAGGCCGTCGCGCGGCATATCGAATCCCTCGGCCTCACCCGCGGCGACGTCCGCCAGGGGCATTTCGGCGAGGTTCACCTGGGCGAGAAATGCCTGAGGCCGGCCGCCGTAGCGAGGCCATTCGATGTCGGGCGGCAGATCCGGCTGACCGCCGATCTTGGAGGCGCCCAGCGCAATATCGGAGCCGCCACTGCAGGCGAGGTGGATCCCCGGACGCACCATCGGCCACAGCGAGGCGGCATGGCGCGAGAGGTCGATCATGTCGAGATCGACGATCAGCGCCTCTTGGTAGCGATTCATGGGGCTCCTCAGTGAACGGAGCCGCCATTTTCCCCCAGGGACCTGCCCAGTGACCTACTCGCCGAGAGTCCGTTCTGCGACTGCGACACGGTGGGCCCAGTAGCGCCCCGATGCCAGGCCGATCGCTGCAACCGGAGCGGCTCCTTCGGCGATATCGAGCAGGACAGTGCCCAGATGGCTCATTCCAGCGCCACCGCCTGCCACCTCCATGCCACCGCCGAGCAGAGCCAGCGTTCCGCCGACGACAAGGCTTGCAGCTCCCACCGTGCGGTAGATGGCGCGGCTGTTGTTGCGCACTCCGGCGGCCGCTTTGGCGGAATAGGTGCTGTCGTTGCCCGCATAGGACTTCTCAACCCCGCGAGAGATGCCTGTGACCAGCAACGCAGCGCCGAGAGCAATACCGCCTGCGGCCATGGCCGGCTCGGCTGCGCCCCAGGCGATCTGATAGAGGTCGACGACGGGACCCGAGTTGGCAACTGCTGTGGTTCCGGCGATGACGCCGAGACCGCTGATGCCGCCGACGGCACCGACGACCTTGACTCCGGCTCCGATGCGGCTCGAGTCGGGTGCCTCAGCGTTGAACAGCGTCTTGACGGTGCCAACAACTTCGCGACGAACGAGGCCTTCGCCGGTCTTCTCGGTTGCCATGTCCCTATTCCCCCAATGCGGGGCGGCTGCCCTCGCTCAACTGCAAACGCTTGTGCCAATGGGCGCCGAGGCCCAGGCCGACGACTCCGGCTGCACCGAACGCCTCGGCGCTACCGAGCAGTGCGTGCGCGACATGCGACATGTCGCTGAGCCCGATGCTCTGAGCCATTTCCATGCCGCCACCGACAACGGCAAGCGTGCCGCCGACAACCACCGACGCGACGCCGACGATGCGGTAGAAACCGCGGTTGTAGTGGTGCACATCGTGATTGCCGTAGCCGTTGTTCTCGTTGTACCGCTCCATGAGACGGCCGATGACCGTCGCGCCACCACCGAGAACGAGTGCTGAACCGCCGACGATGATGCCGGGTTCACCGACAGACCAGACGGCGTTCAGGGCGCCGCCCGCATGCATCGCCAACTCTTCCACGCCGAGCAGGCCACCGGTGATCACGCCACCGGCGACGCCGACTGTCTTGAGACCAGCGCGTGCGCGCTCAGCTCCGGGTGTCTCCGGATCCACAAGCGTGCGCACCGTCGTCGCGGTACGACGCACCAAGCCGTTGCCGGTGCCGCTGCTCTCGGTCGCCATGTCTATTCGCCCAGCGAGAGCTGGCCAGCCTGCACCATGCGGCGGTTCCAGAATCCGCCGAGACCTGCGCCCACGAGGCCGACGGCTGCCGAGCCCTCGGCAATGTGGAAGAACACGCTGCCTGCCTGGCTCATGTCGGTGAGACCGACGCCGTGGGCGGAAGCAAGTCCGGCGCCGACGAGGGCGAGCGCACCACCGACGGAGAGACCGGCGGCTCCAACGCCACGGAAGAACGAGCGGTTGACCGCGCGGTAGTGCGCCTTGCGCACATCGCTGCTGGCGTCGTTTTCGTTGGCACGGCCGACGGCAGTCGCGATGATGCCGACACCGGCGGCGGCGCCACCGGCGAGGAGGCCGACTTCACCGGCGCTCCATACGGAGCCGATGAGCGAGCTGGCGTGAAGTGCAAGGGCGTCGATGCCGAGAATGGCGCCCGTGGTACCGGCGGCGGCGACAGCGGCCACCTTGCCTCCGGCGATGACACGATCAGGTGTCGCTGCGTCGGCGTCGAACATCGTGTGCAACGTCGATGCGGCCGGATTGCGCCGGACGAGTCCCTTGTCCTCAGTAGCCATGTCTCTAATTCCCCCTAAGTGGCCGCTATTCCGCGAGTGCGGTCGGGCCCTTGACCTTGCTGCGATGGTTCCAATACGAGGCGGCAGCCGCCGAGATGACGCCCAGACCACCACCCGCCTCAGCCACCTTGGCTGCGACATCGGTGACCTGCGAAATGTGTGCAATTCCCAAGTCGCCAGCACCCGCCACGCCCGCTGCAATCACGGCGGCGGTGCCACCGATGACAAGCGATCCGGTGGCAACAGCGCGATAGAAGGAGCGGTTGTTCTGGCGTACGCGCTCAGCCCCCTCGGGGCTGTAGGCGTCCTTCTCATGGACGCGGCCACCGATTCCGGCGGCAACGCTGACAGCGATGGCACCGCCGGTGACGACAAGACCGGTGGAACCGTCTGCCCACAGCGTCTGCAGCGGACCGGCGGCGTGGGTCAGGAGGACATCGCTCAAGACCAGACCACCCGTTGTGGCAAGTCCGGCAACGCCAACTGTCTTGACGGCCGCGGCGGTCCGTTCACCACCTGTGGACTGACCGTCGAACAGGGTTCTTACCGTGGTGGCGACAACATTCCCGCGTTCACGGCGCACAAGAG
>JBEPVH010000155.1:0-5475 GCA_041691115.1 bacterium
AGATGAGTATAAGAGACAGGCCTTGAACTGGGCGTTATCAGCTCGGCGCTGTTCGCCATGCTCGTGCTGATGGCACTGGTGACGACATTCATGGCGGGCCCTGCACTGCGTCTCATCGATCCTCGCGGTGAGCTCGGTGCGCCACCCGAGGAAGAGGTGCGCGTGGCCGGCAGGGCTGCAGCCGTACCCGGCACTGTCGTGCCGTCGCGCGCTGTGCTGGTCGCGTTCCAGAACGAGCGCGCGCTGGATTCGCTCATGGCAATTGCGGAACCCATGGCCACTGCTGGTGAGGCGCGCGAAATCATCATCGTGCAGTTGGTTACCGTGCAGCCCCTGGCCACCGGCCTGTCGATGGTGAGCCGCGTGATCCAGGACGCCACCGTTGGGCTTGCGGCCCGCGCCGCGGCACTCTCTTCACGCGGCGTCAGCGCACGAACCGTCGCATTCTCATCGCCCGATCCCGGCAGCGACGTCGTCCGGCTGGCGTCGGAGCAGAACGTTGACCTTGTCCTCATGGAGGGCCGCCGCCCTCTGCTCGGCAACGGTGTGCCGCGCGGTGCCGTTGGTGCTGTGCTGGGACGTGCGCCGTGCGACGTGGCCGTCCTCGTCGAGCGCGACAGCGCCATCGCCATGCCTGACGCGGCGCATCCGGTCGTGGTTCCCTTCAGCGGCGCTGACCATGACTGGACGGCCCTGGAATTAGGGGCCCTGCTGGCACGGTCGCACGGGGCTCCCCTGCACCTGCTCGGCGCCGAGGCAGCAGGCGACAGCGAAGGTCGCGACGCCAGTCGTCTGCTGGCATCGGCATCTCTTGTGGTGCAGCGCTACGCGGGGGTGCAGGCCGAGACCGTGCTGGCGCCGTCGGGGCGTTCGGGTGTTCTTGACGCCGCCGCCGGGGCGGGTATTCTCGTCATCGGTCTCAGTGAGCGCTGGCGGGAGGAGGGCTTGGGCCCTGTGAGGTCCGAGATCGCTCAATCGGCGTCGGCGCCGACACTCTTCGTCCGTCGTGGCGAGCGAACAGGAGCGCTGGCCCCCAAGGATGCCGCGACACGGTTTGCGTGGTCGACGGTTGGCGTGCCTCCGTCCGGCATGGGCGGCTGATATCGTCGCCCGGATGCCGACGGCCGCTCCCCGCGATTCCGTCATCGCCGTTATCGGCGACGGCTTCGGCTCGTTGCTGGTCTACGCGACTGCCATCTATCTCGGCTTCACAAGTGATCAGATAGCGATCTACGGCACATCGGATGATCCCGTCAGCACGTACGCGTCGTTTGCCCACAATCTGGGGCAGACGGTGTTGCGGTCGGAGTCGGAATCGCATTTCCTGCCTGCCGATTGGCCGACGTTCGCGCAACTCGATGCCTGGTCACGGCACAGCTTCGCTCCGCTGTTCCGTTCCATCAAACGCCGCTACAACCCCGGTGTTGCGGAGATCCTGGCTGAGGCAACCACCGTGCAACGCCGTCTTGGCTGGAACGGGAGCCGCGTCAACACACGCATCGGCTGGATGCAGCGCGAGATGTCGCCGCAACCGCATCTGGTCCTCTACGACGAGGACGCCAATCTAGTGGGCCGGGCTCGCCATGTGATGCTGGCTCTGGGGCACGGGCCTCTCAACTTCCCGCCGGCGCTGGCGCGCGCTCGCGAGGATGCAGCCCTGGCGCCGCGCATCGTCCAGGCCTACGAGCCCAAGGCGTACGCGCCAGGCGGCCGCTACATCGTCGTCGGCGCCGGAATTGCATCGGTCAACGAGTGGGCCAACGCTCTCGACGCCGGTGGCCAGGTCATATCCCTGCTGCGCAATCCCGTCCCCGACGAGCAGGACCTCAACACGCCACGCTGCCTCTTCGAGGCTCTCGGTATCGACATCTTTCAGGGGATGTCATTCGATGCCCGTATCGCATTCCTGGGCAAGATCCTCAAGGGCACAGCCCCGCGGCGTCGTGGCTGGGTCGACCGCATCCAGGCGGCGCGCGCCGACGGGCGGTTCGAGGAGTACACCGGCGAGATCGACAGCGTGACCGAAGGTCCGCTGGGACTGCGCGTTCATCTGACGAATGCCAAGAAAGAGGACCTCGGTGCCGTCGATGTCACGGGGATCGTCTGTGGCACCGGATTCAACAAGTCACCGCTCACCCTGCCGTTGATCCGGCGCCTCGTGGAGCACTACCAGCTTCCTGTCGACGGTGGGCGTCTTAAGTTGCGTATCAACTGCGGACTTCCCGGTTTGGATATGGACGAGTCGCGGGTGTGCGCGATGGGGCTTCTGGCGAACAACGTCATTCCTCACGGCGACACTATCGCCGGACTCAAATATGTCGGCCGCCGTTTCGTCTCCGACTGTGCGCGCGCCGAGGACCTCGACGGACGCAGCTTCTTTGACCGTGTTCGCCTGCAACTGTCGCTGGCGTCCGACACGGCGCGCGTCATCCGCACAGTAAGGCGCACGGAGCAGTTCAGCTGATGTGCCCGACAGTTATGGGTCGTCTCGAGACGCGCGTCGCCACGCTGGTTCTGCCGGCGATTCTGGCAATGGTGCTCTCGCTTCTTGGTGGCGAGCCCGGGTGGATCGTCACCATCGGCATCTTCTTGCTCATGGGCGTTGCTCTCGACACCACGCTGTACCCGCGGATCATCAAGTGGCAGCCGCCATGGCTCACATTCGTTCTGGCGGTAGGAGAGTTCGCACTGCTCTTTGCCCTGCTCAAGGTGCTCAAGCCCGGGCATCTCGGATACGGCGCGCCGCATGTGATCTACGCCGCCGCCGACCTCAAACCAATCGCCCTGTATTGGATCTCATGGAGCCTTGCGGTGACGACCCGGATCGTCATCCTGCCCTTCGTGTCGCTGTCATGGATCGAGGACGGCGGTGAGTTCCGCGTCACCGGCTGGTCGGTGTCGCCACCCATGGAATTCGTGCCCCTGATTGCGGCGCCGTCGGACGACGCCGCGCCGGGCGCGCTGCTGCGCGAGTTCTCGGCAGTGCACACGATTCCGCAATCGGCTGCAAAAGAAGCGCTGACATCAGTGCACCGCCGCCCCGCTTAGGGGGCGGCGGCACCTGACGTCGCGACGGAATCAGACCTCTTTGAACTCGGCGTCGACGACGTCGTCGCCACCGGCCGCGGCCTGAGGATCGCCGGGATTGTTCGGATCTTGGTCAGTCGAGCCGCCGGGCGTGGCGTACACAGCCTCGCCGATCTTCTGAACGGCGGCTGACAGTTCTTCGTGCGCGGTGCGGATGGCTTCGGGATCGTCGCCCGCGATGGCGGTACGCACCGTCGCGATCTTGGCCTCGATGTCGGTCTTGAGTTCCGCCGGAATCTTGTCGGCGTAATCCTTCACGTTCTTCTCGGCTTGGAAGGCCAGCTGGTCTGCGCGGTTGCGCAGTTCCACTGCCTCGGCGCGCTGCCGGTCCTCGTCCGCATGGCTCTCGGCTTCGCGCACCATGCGCTCAACCTCGTCCTTCTGCAGGGTCGTCGAGCCGGTGATGGTGACGCGGTTCTCCTTGCCGGTACCGCGGTCCTTCGCCGTCACGTTGAGGATGCCGTTGGCGTCGATGTCAAATGTGACCTCGATCTGTGGCATGCCGCGGGGCGCCGGCGCGATGCCGTCGAGCGTGAACTTGCCGAGCGTGCGGTTGCCGGTGTCGAACGCCATGGGGCGCTCACCCTGAACCACAACGACTTCAACCGACGACTGGCTATCGGATGCAGTTGAGAAGACCTGCGACTTGGACGACGGGATCGTCGTGTTGCGCTCGATGAGCTTGGTGTTGATCTCGCCCTCGGTGACAAGGCCAAGGGAAAGCGGGGTGACGTCGAGGAGCAGAACGTCCTTGACCTCGCCCTTGAGGACGCCACCCTGGATGGCGGCACCGATAGCCACGACCTCGTCGGGGTTCACACCGCGGTGCGGCTCCTTGCCACCACTCAGCTTGGTGACCATCTCCTGGATAACGGGCATGCGGGTCGAGCCGCCGACGAGGATGACTTCGTTGAGCTCGGAGGCCGTCATGCCGGCGTCCTTGAGCGCGTCGGCGAACGGCTTCTTGCAGCGCTCGGTCAGGTCATCGGTGAGCTGCTCGAACTTGCTGCGGCTGAGCGTGATCGCGAGGTGCTTGGGACCCGCTGCATCAGCGGTGATGAAGGGCAGGTTGACCTCGGTGTCCTGGCGCTGCGACAGCTCGATCTTGGCCTTCTCCGCTGCCTCGGTGAGGCGCTGCAGAGCCTGGCGATCGGTGCGCAGGTCGATGCCCTGATCCTTTTTGAACTCATCGGCGAGCCAGTCGACGATGCGCCTGTCGTAGTCGTCACCACCGAGGTGGGTGTCGCCGTTGGTCGCCTTGACCTCGAAGACGCCCTCGCCTACTTCGAGAACCGACACGTCGAACGTACCGCCGCCGAGGTCGAAGACGAGGATCTTCTCGTTGGCCTTCTTGTCGAGGCCGTAGGCAAGGGCCGCAGCTGTCGGCTCATTGATGATGCGCAGGACGTTGAGGCCGGCGATCTGGCCGGCGTTCTTGGTCGCCTGGCGCTGCGCGTCGTTGAAGTACGCGGGGACGGTGATGACCGCGTCGGTCACCTTCTCGCCGAGGTAGGCCTCAGCGTCGGTCTTGAGCTTCTGCAACACCATCGCCGAGATCTGCTCGGGGGTGAAGTGCTCGCCGTTGGCGTCGATCTCGGCGCGACCGTCCTTGCCGGCCACAACCTTATAGGGGACCTGCTTGGACTCGGGGGCGACTTCATTCAGCAGACGGCCCATGAATCGCTTCACCGAACCGACTGTGTTTTCCGGGTTCACGGCCGCCTGGCGACGAGCCAGCTGGCCGACGAGGCGTTCGCCACCACGTGTGAATGCCACGACCGAGGGGGTTGTGCGCGCGCCCTCGGCGTTGGCGATGACGACGGGCTCACCGCCCTCCATCACGGCGACCACACTGTTGGTGGTTCCGAGGTCGATTCCTACGGTCTTGGCCATGGGGTCGAATCCCTCCTCTTGTCTATGTCAGGAAATTTGAACTGGTCTGGGTGCTTGTGCGCTCACCGTGCGGGGGCCGCTCAAGCCGTTGTCTCAGAGATACCGCCTGAGTTCGGATGCTAAACCCCTGTCCCCGCCGCCCGTCTCCGCGGCAGCGGGCTATCGTGGACTCGTGATGACTACCAGCGGCAGCATGACGCTCAGGCAGCGGATGGCCGAACTCGTGGCCAACGCCGATGCCGACTTCACCGAGCCCCATGCGGTTCGCGAGGAGGGTCGCCACACCGCGCACGTCACTGATCTCAATCTCAAGGTCAGCCTGACGCGGGCCCGCTACCCCAACGTGCCCGGGGGCATCGACCAGTACGCCGTGCCCATCTCGCGTCGCGCTCTGGGCCATGCCCCTGCCGAGCCCGAGGTCCGGGCGGTTCTCCAAGCCGCCTTCGGTGACACCGCCGAGGAGGCCATCGAGCGCCCTGGCGGACCTTTGGTTCG
>JBEPVH010000156.1:0-5482 GCA_041691115.1 bacterium
GTCCGTGGCCCCCGGGCCCCCCGCGTTGGTGTCGGGGGGCCGCGCCCCGGCCCGGGGCCGGGGGGGGCCCCCCGCCGGGGGGGCCACCCCCCGCCCCGGCGGCCACGAACTCGTTGAGCCGCGGATGGTCGGCGCCGATGACGAGGAACGTCGCGCCGTAGAGCGTGTCGGCACGCGTCGTGAAGACTGTCACCTGTTCGCGCACACAGCCCTCGAGCGCGTAGGTGATGTTGGCGCCCTCACTGCGTCCAATCCAGTTGCGCTGGGCAACCTTGGTCTTCTCCGACCAGTCGAGGCCGTCGAGGGAATCGAGCAGAGCCTGAGCGTAGTTGGTGATCTTGAGGAACCACTGCTTGAGGAACCGATTCTCGACGACCGAGTTGCAGCGCTCGCAATGGCCGTCGATGACCTGCTCATCGGCCAGGACCGTCAGGCATGACGGACACCACTTAACAGGACCCTCGCGATGCTCGGCCAGGCCGGCATCGAGCAACTGCAGGAATAGCCACTGAGTCCACTTGTAGTAATTCGGCTGGGTGGTGTCGACCTCGTGATCCCAGTCGAGCATGAGCCCCAGCTTCTTGAGCTGCTGCTCGCGGAAGTACTCGACGTTGCGCGCCGTCAGCGTCTTGGGATGCTCGTTGACCTTGATGGCGTGGTTCTCAGAATGGATTCCGAAGGCGTCAAAGCCCATCGGTTCGAAGACGTCATCGCCCTTGAGGCGGCGATAGCGGCCGTAGATGTCGGCGCCTGTGAATGCGTAGGCGTTGCCAACGTGCAGCTTCTCCGCCGACGGGTAGGGAAACATCATGAGGTTGTAGAAAGGCCGCTTGGCCCCATCCATGTCGGTGGCGTCGAGACGCTGCGTCGCCCAGCGCGCCCGCCACTTCTCGTCGAGGGCGGGCAGGTCGAGCTGCTCCAACTGCTGCCAGGTCTCCGCTGCTTCCGTCATGGGACGGCAAGGTTAGCAGGCGGCCGATTCAATTCCCGTTGCGGGTGAAGAGGGGGGCTTGCGCCACCGACGCGGCGAAGAGCACCACCAGGGCCACGGTCCAGACGTTGGGAAATGCCAGCGAGCAGGGCTGGACCACGGTGCCCAGCAGCCCCACACCGAGCACTGCAACGCTGCGCCGGCGCCCGCCGCGCCAGGCGGCGACGCCGGAGACGAGGATCAGCGGCAGCAGTGGCAGCACCTGGTAGGTGCGCAGTTCACCGGGAATGAGCGCCCCCAGCGAGAGGGCAAGCGTCATGGCGAAGGCCGGATGCCAGTTACTCCGCCTCACACCCCAGAGGGCTGCGGCGACGACACCCACGAGCGTCGCCACCGACAGGGCATGCGCCACTCCGGGGTATGCCCACGGGAGTTGGTGGTGAACGATCGCCTGGCCGTCGAGCACCGGATACGCGACCCCGCCGAGCAGCCGGTCCCAGAACGTCGATATCGAGACGATGCCGCAGTCCGGATAGGGGGTGCCGAGAACCGGAAACAGCACGTCGCGCAGATAGGTGATGGGCGATCCGACGGGGCCGAAGCTGATCACCAGCACGGCGATCCCGGCGACAAGACCGCCCGCCACGAAGCGGGGCATATGCCGCGGCCGGACCCCGACGATCCACGACGCTGGGTAGAGCTTCATGCCTGTGCCCACCGCCGCCAGGGCCCCCGCCAGCGCCGGTCGGCGCTCGGCGGTGAGAAGCGCTCCGATACCCAGGAGGAGGATGAAGCCCGTGATCTGGGAGGCCTGGGTCTCGGCGAAGAGCGGTGGGAACACCAGGGCCACCACCCAGTACCAGGCGCGCAGGGAGCCGCTGAGCTTGAGATGCCTGTCGAGGAGGAGAAGGGCCCCCGCCATGCAGGCGATGTCGGCCACGGTGAAGAAGATGAGGTCAAGCGGCGCCGGCAGGAAGCTGAAAGGGGTCGCCACGACGGCGGGGGTCGGCGGCGATATGAGGCCCTCAGCGGGCCCGTACCCCGTCTCCCGGATGTAGGCGGCGACCCCGTCATAGAGGTGGTGAGGATCGGTCCGCCAGAGCCGGGCTGCATCAAGAAACGAGATGCCGTCGGGCCGCGGTGGCCCCGGAATGTTGAGGACGAGGAGGCGCAGAACGAGGACGCCGGCGATCAGCCACACCACTCTCGGATCACCGAGAACCTTGGCGACGCGGCCACGGAAGGTCCGCGGGGGGGCCGTCATCACGCCACGCACTCTAGATCCCATGACCAGGTAATGAACGTGTCACACGGCGCAATTGCGTCTAAATTGTCCGTTAAATGTCCTTCCAGGACCAATACCTTAGGAACGGGCGGACTCCGCCCATCAGATGGAGGACTGATCGTGAGCGAGCCACGCGGACTGGGAGGCAGAGAGGGTGCAGACCTTCTCATGTACCTCGCCGACCGCTATATCCCCTCGCTCAGGGGTCAGGCCGCCGCCGCGATGCTCGGAGCCTGGACCGACGATCCGGCCGGCGTCGAGGATTCGGCAGCGCACTACTTCGACCGCGAGCGCGTGCTCGGTCTGGGCGGGTACACCTCCACGCCGTAGCCTGCTCCCGACGGTCAGGCTGCGACGGCTCCTCTTCCGCTGATCAATGCCGCCACGTAGAACAGGGCGACGATGACAAGCAGGCTGCGGTAGCCGATGAACAACGAGGCGTATTCGGCGAGACCGCCCACCATGGCGCCGATGAGGTTGGCGCCAAAGGCTGTCGGTGACGACGCCACCGAGCGGAAGCGCTGGGCGAACACGACGTTGGCAATAAAGATCGGCGTAAACGCCAGTGCAGTGGCGGCGGCGAAGCGCGCCGGAATCGCCAGCGTCAGCAGTGCCGACGGCGGTACCAGCCACGCCACTCCCAATGCCAGCAGCAACGGTATGTAGAGATACATGGGCCGTTTGACGTTGACAGCGCGCGACAACTCGATGGCGGCGAGGACCGCCACCAGGATTCCACCGAAGACGAGCGCGTTGACAAACCACGTCGTACCGAAAAGCAGGGCGAACGTCACCACGCTGCGCGTCTCGAGGAGCAGGAAGGCGGCGCCCATGAACGCCAGATCCAAGTAGGGACGCAACTGCTTGAGGCGGATCCCCGTGAGCCTCACCGACACCAGCGCCGCGAAAAGAACGCCGGCAATCAGCGCCAGGTACAGCGGTGGCAGCGTTCGGTCGTGGAGATACAGAAAGGGGTAATCGTCGGTGATCGTCGAGGGCAGATCGCCCGTGGCACTCCACGTCGCAGTGCAGCGCAGCGTTTCAGGCTTCACCGAGACGGTGAGCACCGCCAGCGCCGCATTCGCGGGTTGCTCATCGATGCACGGGGCGTGACCGTATGTCTGCTGCAGCATCACTGCAAGCCTGTCGACGAGCCAGTGATCGTGATAGAAGTTGTATTCGACGAACGTTCCACCTGCGTTGAGGTGGTCGTGCGCCGCCTGCATCGCCTCGAGAGTGAAGAGGTAGCTCTCCAGCCGCAGGGACGATTGGCCCGACACGAGGGTCAGGGAGTCGGGGAGCGCCAGAACGATGAGATCGAAGGTCTCGTCGGTGCGTTCCAAGAAGGCGCGGCCATCGTCAATATGGACGGTTACTCGCGGGTCTGAGTACGGCTTGTCGGGGTGCAACTGCGAGCCCAGCTGCTGAATGCGCGGATCGATCTCGACGGCGTCGACATGGCCGACGTTGTGCGCCAGTGCAACCGCCACATCGTTGCCGTTTCCGGCACCGATGATGAGGACGCGCTGCGGCGTCGTCGTCAGGTGGTCGTAAACAGCTGCGTGATAGTGGAACGGATCGTGGATCTGTAGTCCTGTGACGGACTCGATGTCCTGATGCGGAATCCCGTTGACGGACAGTTGGTCGTCAAGGTTGCCGTCCTCAAAGTGACCCGGATCCAACTGCACCTTGTAATACGGCGACCAGCTCAGGGTCGGCTGCAGCGACTCGTGGCCCAGCCCAACAAGCATTCCGACCATGGCGACGGCAGCGACAGGGCGCAGGCCGCGGACGTCGAGCAGAAGGAATCCACCGACGACGACGGCACCCCAGGCGAACGGCGGCGCCCACGTGAAGGACAGCAGTGAGAACGCTGTGATGCCCGCGATGGCACCGATGATGTCGAGGCGGTATGCGTCAAGGGGCGAGAACTCTGGAAAGAGGCGGCCGACCCTCTCGGCGACGAGCATGTTGACGACCAACACGGCAACGAAGATGAAGGGCAGTACGGCCCAGGCCGGCAAGCCTTCCGTAACGAACGCGCCGGGGAACAACACGCCACCCTCGGGCCGCTGCACCTGAATCGGAGATGCCAGCACCAGCAGCACAAGAAATGCGACAGCCACGGGTGCCCAGCGGGTCAGATCATTCGGCGACGAGGCGCGGAGAAACCCCAGGCCGATGCCGAGGAAGCTTGCCAGGAGCACGAAGTTGGAGAAGAACGAGAGGTAGAGCACCTCCGATCCGAGCCAGCGGATGAGTGCCAACTCGATGAAGAGCATGAGAAACGACGCGACTACAAGGCGTGGTGCTCGTCCTCTCATGGGCCGGAATAATACGGGCGAGTACGGTTCCGCAACCGCTTCTGGTCAGCCGAGCTGCTGGGGCACGGCGCAGCCCGGAGCAGCGACCGTCACGCCGTCGCGGGTATACACGTGGAGCGAGTCGGCATCGAATGCGTGGCGCCATCCTGGAGCGGACACCATCAGCGAGTCGAGTACACCCGACGGGGCCGCGACAACGTCGGTGTGGCTGTCGTCGAGGACCCGCAATGCCTCGGTATCACCAGAGATGACATCCGAATACCTGTCGAGCACGTTCTGGCCGAGCGACACAACCTCGCCATACTCGAAAACGCGAATCGTCGGCGACTCTGTGCCGGCGATGTAGTCGGCCAACTCATACGGAAGGAAGATGTTGTGCGACGGGCCGCCGTGCAGGGCAACCCCCAGACACACGGGGAACTCCCGCGCCACTGCAGCGGGTGCCACCTGCGAAGGCACTGCCAGTACCACCACAGCAACGACGGCGGCAACAAGCCCAAGGATGACGGCACCGGCGGCGGCGGGTGCCGATTGACGCGCCGCAGAATCCGGCCGGCGGCGGGGTGCCGGTGTGGCCCACAACACCACAACCGGTGCCGTCATGGCGGCGGCCAGGCCGACATTGCGAACGGCGAACCAGGTGATGCCGAGTCCTGCAAGGGCGAGGACGGCATCGCGGATATCGGCAGTGCGGCGACGCCACACCAGCAACACCGGAACAGCCACCAATGCTGCGAAGTACCAGAGGAGACCGAGGTTGCCGATGTCGGGTCTTCCCCACTCAACAATCGGCGTAAAGCGCAGCCACGACGTCGACGTGAGCACGTATGGATAGAGGCCAGGACCGGCGGGATTGATACAGGCCACGAGTGCGCCCAGCAGCGTCGCCACTCCCAACTCGACGACGCGCCGTCGTGGCACAGCCTCGCCACGGTGCAGAAG
>JBEPVH010000157.1:0-5477 GCA_041691115.1 bacterium
GCCCTGGCCGAGGCTCCGCTCACCAATCGGGCCGGCGACGTCGTCGGCGAGGTCCGGATCGAACTCCCCGACGGTCTCTGAAGACAGCCGGGATTCTCGTTGACACACGTGTCACCCTGATATAGTGGGGATGCAATGTTGATAGATATGTCAACTTTTTCTCGCTGGGCATCGCATGCCTGATGTGAGCCATATCGGCAAGCGCTACGAGGCGCCCGGCCAGGTGATCGAAGCACCCCAGGCCGCCGCCCTCGCCCAGGCCATCGCCGGTGATTCGCCTGTTTTCGCCGAGGGCGCCGTACCGCCGTCGTTCGCTGCTGTCTATTGCCTCTTCCCGACGCTGGGCCAGCTCTTCATGGACGAGGAGGTGGGCATCAATCTGGCAGGTCTGGTCCACGGCGAGCAGAGCTTCGAATGGCCTGCGCCCGTGTACGGCGGCGACGTCGTTGATTCTTCCTGCGAGATCGCCTCGGTGGAGGAGAAGCGCGGCCTCACCTTCGTGGGCATCGACTGCGAAGCGATTCGCCAGTCCGACAAGGCAACGGTGTGCCGTGGCAGGGCTCTCATGATCATCAGGGGCGCGTGATGGCAGGCACACCACTGGCCCAGATTCAGGTTGGCGACGCCATGACCCCGCTGGAGAGGCGCGTCACCCAGGAACAGATCAACGCTTACGCCGAGGCGTCGGGCGATCACAACCCCATCCACGTCGACGAGGAATTTGCTCGCGCCGTGGGGCTGCCGGGAACGATCGCCCACGGCCTCCTCGATATGGGAATCCTGGCCGAGGCCGTGGCCCGCTGGGCCGGTGGCTACGACAGGATCGCCTCCCTCACATGCCGTTTCTCCAAGCCGCTGCTCCCCGGCGACACCCTCACCTGCACCGGGCAGGTGTCGGCCATCGACGAGGCAGCGGGCATCGTCCACCTCGACCTTGAGGCGGTCTCCGATAGAGGGGATCGCGTACTGACCAACGGCCGGGCGACAGTCCGGCTGCCCCAGTAACAAAGGGAATCAGACGCCATGGCTCTCGATTTTGATCTGACCCAGGAGCAGGAGGAGATCCGCTCCCTCGCTCACGACTTCGCCGTGAACGAAATGCGCCCCAAGGCGGATCACTACGACGAACTCGAAGAGACGCCGTGGGACGTGATGCGCAAGGCACATGAATTGGGCCTCGGGCCCTCATCGGGTTTCCCCGAGGAGTACGGCGGCGGCGGTGCCGACTTCATCACTCAGATCATCCTCGCCGAGGAACTGGCATGGGGTGATGCGGGCATGGCTGTCGCCATCCAGGCATCGGGCCTCGGCGGCGCCGGCATCCTTGCCATGGGCACCGAGGAGCAGAAGAAGAAGTACCTCGGCATGCTCTGCGATCCCAAGGAACTGCACCTTGCTGCCATGGGTCTGACGGAGCCCAACTCCGGGTCGGACTCGCTGGCGTTGGAGATGACGGCTGCCAAGGTTGACGGCGGCTATCTGCTCAACGGCACCAAGCAGTTCTGCACCAACGGCGGTATCGCCGACATCCAGGTCGTCTTCGCCACTACTGACAAATCGCTGGGCCCCGCCGGTATCGCCGGTTTCGTTATCGAGAAGGGCAATCCCGGCATGCGTCAGGGACGCAAGGAACGCAAGATGGGTGTGCGTGCATCGCACACGGCACAGGTCATTCTCGAAGACTGTTTCGTCGAAGAGGATGCGCGTCTGGGCTACGACAAGGACGGCAACGCCACCGGACCTGGCGCACTCGGCGCCATGCTCATGCTCGAGGCGACGCGTCCGTTGGTTGGCGCCGGAGCGCTCGGTATTGCGCGCGCTGCGTTCGAGTTCGCCCGCGACTATTCGTTGGAGCGCACATCGTTCGGCAAGACGATTTCCAAGCATCAGGCCATCGCCTTCAAGCTCGCCGACATGGCGACGGAGATCGACGCCGCCCGCCTTCTCATCTGGCGCGCCGGTTGGATGGCGCAGAACCAGCAGCCGCTCGGTGCTGCGGGCTCGATGGCCAAGCTGTTCGCCGGCGACGTCGCCATGCGCGTCACCACCGATGCCGTGCAGGTGCTCGGCGGCTACGGCTACGTCAAGGAATATCCCGTTGAGCGCTTCATGCGCGACGCCAAGATCTATCAGATCTGGGAAGGCACCGCGGAGATCCAGCGCCTGGTCATCAGTCGCTACATCCTCGGCGAACGCAAGGTCGAGAAGTCGCGCAGCAACGGGTCTTCAGCGAAGAAGGTTCCTGCGACCAGCGTCTAGCTAGCCGATGGCGCGGGCGGTCCGGGTGACGCGCACAAGCCCGGGCTGCTGAACTTCTTGGCGGATCGGAATGCCGACCGCCCAGAGGCCGACGCCGGCAAGCATGAGTTCCGACGCGCGGTGGCCCGGGTTGTTCATGAACAGGTCCATGGCGGCGCCCGTGAGGAACGTGCCGTGGGCCGCCATGGAGCGAACCATGTTGACGCGACGGAGGACGGGATGATGCGCGGGTGCCAGGACGGTCAGGGGTGTAGAGCGTTCCTTCATAAGGCGCCGACTCTACGGTGGAGGGACGCGCCGGCGTCAGCCGAAGCCGCCGCCCTCCCAGCCGCGCCCGTAGGGGCTGAGTTCCGCCGCGTAGGCGGTGCGCAGCGATTCGTTGGCGGCGCGCAGTACTCCTGGGTTGGTCTTGGCTTCGATGTGCGCAGCGATGACGTACTCGATGGCGCGCTGAGTGTTGGTCAGCGAATACACGTCATCGGCCACCTCGGCGACCTGCGCCAGGGTGGCGAGCAGCGCCTTGTCGGGAGCGGCGATGCCCTCGCCGGCGCGATGCCGCTTGGCGATGGCAGTGCGCAACTTGGGGATGGCGCCCGTCCGCATGTAGTAGCAACTGCCCGAGCCGTTGGACCACGAGGGACTGCCGCCCATGCCCACCTCGTCCAGAAGTTCGCGGGCGATGCGTGACGGTCCGGGGCCTTCAGCTCCGCTGACTCCCATCGCCAGGGCCTTCCACGACTCCTCGGCGAGCTCGGCGAATGCGGTGTCGGGATCAACACTTCCCAGGTCGTAATTCGACGTTGCAGCCTGTGGCTGCGTCACCGTGCCCGGCAGAAGCTGGTGCTCCATGCCGAGTGTTGTTTGTACATTGAGCAGGCCGGCGGCGAGTGCATCGAGCGATGGCTGTTCGGTCTCATTCACCGTGCGCGTCGCGTCAACGAGTGCCGCATCCTCCATTTCAAAGATTTCACAGTGCTCGGCAATGCGTCCGGCGGCTTCGATCCATGATGCGCGCTCGGGTCCGGCGGGGACAGGGCCGAGCAGTTGCGTGAGAGTTGCCGTGGGCTCCTTGGCCGCCTTCTCACCGCGATAAAGGCGTTGTGCCACAAGGCGTTGCTGTGCGGATTGCGTTTCGACGGTGACGGCGTCGCGCACTTCGCGCAGCGCGCTGACGCGTTCATCGAGGTAGTGCGCGGCCTCGTCATGACCTTCGCCGCGCATCGCGTACATCGCATGCATCTGCCCGCGCAGCGAGAGATTCACTCCGCGTGTCTCGGCGATATGTTCATGAATATCCTCGAAAGGCTCAGGGCCTCCGGCGGCAATCGCATGCGGCGTGGCGTGGATGTTGGCGTAGGAGTCGTACGGCGTCAGCTTGGAACTCATTCCGGCGCGGCGCTCGCCCCACTCGTCAACGAGCGAGCCGCCCTCGTTGCGCATGTAGCGCCAGCCGGCAGGAATGGTGGCGTCACGGAACAGGCCATCGTGGCGCCGGGTGTCATGCCATGTCACGGGCAGCATGGCCATCGCCGGTGATTCAGCCCCGTCGGCGGGCAGCGAGACCACAGCGGCCTTCTCTGTCGGCTTGACGGTGGCGGCGATACGCGGGCTGTACGGCCGGTCGATGGCGGCGGCGAGGAGGGCCGCCTCATTGAGGAAGTCTTCAGTGGGGTCGGGGGCGTCAGGCACGGATTCAGTCTCCCGCCGGACCGGGGACATGAGGCGGACAAAACATCCAATCACGCCGATCGTTGACATCACAGGTCCGTTACAGCAAAAGTGATAGTGCCGCTATCACATTTTTGTACACCGGAAGGAGACTTTGGATGAAGAGGCTGGCAATCGCCCTTATCGCCTTGGGATTCGCCTTGCTGACGACGGGGGTCACTGCTTCGGCCAATCCCGGTCATTCCGGCCATAGCGGCCCCGGCGACAGCAACGCCGGGGACATCTTCGTCGACAACGTGGGAGAGCCCTCGGGCCCGGGTCACGAGATGGACCCCCACTTGGCGTGCACCGACATCAACCTCTACGGCGACAAACTCGCTGATTCGTCCGGCACATACACCATCGACGGCTGGCATCCCTCCGGTAGTGGCGCCGGCGACGTCGCCTACTCGGCTACCTGGAGCTATGACACCGGCGCCGGCGGCGTCCAGGTGATCTCGGTCATCAACGTCAACACACTGATCGCGGCCGCTGCCGCCAACGGCGACCAGCCGCAGGCTCAGCAGGGTTATCACTTCAAGATTCAGTTCAGCCAGGACCCGCAGAAGCACAAGACGTTCTGGGTGAATTGTCCGACGGCCACCCCCGTGCCCACGGCCACTCCGACCGCGACCCCCCTTCCCACAGCAACCGCCCAGCCCACCGCCACTGCTGACGTCTCACCGACGGCTACAGCAACGCCGACACCTGCCGTTGGCGTCCAGGGCATCACCACAACGCTTGGCGGAAACGAGGGTACGGGCGCTGCAACGCCCGCGACCGGAACACCTCTGCCTCTGATCGGCCTGCTCCTTGCGGGCATCGGCCTGGTGCTCCTCGGCGCCTCCCGCCGGCTGCGCCGGAACTAGAGAAGGGGCCGATTGTCCGTCCGATGTACGCCGGGGCCACAGACACTCAGTTCGCGTCAAACGCGCCGAGTGGCCCCGGCGGCATCGCCATGCAACGTGAGGAAGAGATCGATGGGACGGTTGGTAGTTCGCGGGGGGACGGCCATGGTGGCCGCCGCAGTCATGGCTCTTGCCGCAGGTGTCCCCGCGCAGGCAGCCGCTCCGCGTGTTGCACCGAATTGCGTCGCATCACTGCCCGCAGGCTCGGCCACCTCGTGGACTTACTCCTCCGGCTCCGAGGACGTGACAGCAACGCTGACGCACCTCTACTACCAGGTCAACGGCGGAACGCCGACCTGCGCACCGGCGGTCACGCCGGGTGCGACAGTCGAAGCCCACATCGCGCTCAGCAACGTGACCTCAACCCCGTCGCAGAGTGACGCCACATCCGGCGGCTGCATCGCACCTCAGGCGGAACAGCCGGCACCTCAGGCCGTCAAGCCTCAGTCGGACGTCAGCCCGGTGGCCACGACGTGCCTTTCGTTGGTGGCCTACAACACTCCCGCCGGTGGCCTGGATGCGCGCACCGGCTCCGGCGCCGACACGCAGTGGTACGGCTCGGGCGCCGAGGGCGTGCTGACGGTCACCGTGCCGAACTGCCCC
>JBEPVH010000158.1:0-5429 GCA_041691115.1 bacterium
TGGGCCGCGAGCCTCTTGCGGCCGCTCGCAGACTAGAACGATGGAGCACGCGGCCACGGCACCGATGAATCCGGCGGTCATGAGGCCTGCTGCCAGCACGGCCGGCAGGCCCGTCCATCCCCTTCTCATGGCGGGCAGGCTACCGAAACGCCTCGCAACGCCGAGTCCGGATCAGTCGAAAGCCGGAATTCCCAATACGGCAAGGCGTTCGCGGCGCAGGCGGCGGCCCCTCTCAAGGTCGATCGAGAAGTAGCCGCTTGTCACTGTCTGGGTGGTATCGATGGTGCCCAGAATCCGGGCACACAGGTCCGCCTGCCAGGTGTCGGCGGCGGGCGGCGGAGATTCCGCAGTGGTGGCCGCAAGTTCAGCCGCCGCTGCACTCACCGTCCAGGCGGTGGTGCGCGCCGGAAGGTCCGGCGCTGCGATGGCATGTCCCCCACCGGAGAGTGCGAAAGGTTCTGTGTTGACCTCGCCCTTTTCATCGACATTGAGGAACTCAACGAAATCACCGGCAGCTGTCAATCCCGCAAGCAGGCGGCGGCCGAGCTCATCGGCGAGCGGCCCAAGATCCCACTCACGGAGCCCGCGGCTGATCTGCCGTGTGATAGCCGGCCAGACAGTGCGTGCTCCCTGGTACGACCAGTACTCCCCTTCGTATGGCGCATATGTCAATCCGAGAGTGCGCACTCCCACCGACGTCAGTGAGTCCGCGGAGAAGGCGCGCGTCACCATGGCCGCCACGCGCTCGGGAGCGTCCGGCAATGCCGACAACAACTCGGGCACTGCCAGCAGTTCGAGCGATGCCGAGCCCAGCAACGCCACCGGACGGGGCAAACCCGCAGCGTCACGGTCCACTGCCGATGCGAGGTCGCCGGCGCACTCAAAGAGATCGACTGTGCGCTGCGGCATGACCGATAGCAGGCGGCGCCACTCATCAGTCCGCGGATCGTTGTCGAACAGCCGGATACCTGCAGCCAGGGCAGCAACCGCCAATCCCTGCACCTCAACGAAGGCGACGGCGTCCCCGCGATTGACCCCCGTGCCACCCTCCCCCAGCGGATGGAAGTACGAGTCGGCACCGTCGCGCATGACGCCGCTCCAACTCGTCTGGCGCGGATTGGTACAGGCAACCTCGAGAACGCCCGCCCCCGCGTCTTCAGAACGGGCAATCGCGCTGGTCATCCAATCGAGCAGGTGTGATGCGGCTTCGGCCACGGTGCGCGTTTCCCCGGTGGCGCGATGCACGAAGGTGTCGTTGAGGACGTCGCGCGAGTGCAGGCGACAGAACCTGTCGAGTTCGACCAGATAGCGAGGACCGTCGGTCGCGTTGTAAACAGTGAATCCCCCGTCCACCACGGGCACTCCCCAGCGCTGCGCCCAGTGGTGATGGTCCGCGAGCCCGTCCTCGCTGACAACGACATCGTCCCAGCGCGGCCGCACGACCTGGTGCGGCAGCCGCCCCGGCTGTTCCTCGGTCACCGGATCGCTCGTGCTGCCCTGGTCCTCCGCGATATCTGAGAACGCGCCTCGAGCCAGCAAGGGATGCGACGTCATCAGGTCACCCGCAACCACGAGGTAGTCGCGAGTAAAGCGGGAGAGCCCGAAGCGCCCGGCGGCCGACGATGCGGCTATGCCACCGGGGAAGGTGACTTCACCCAGTGCCGCCTCAATCTTCTCGGGTGTGACCACCCCCGGCCTTTCCATGACCGGGGGATGGTAGGCGGGTCAGCTTCTCAGACGATGTCGTAGTCGATAGAGAAGGTTGCCTGCGGCCCCTTGGGAGCTTCGTAGGTGCCCTCACCGGTCATGCCCTCAAGTTCGCCGGTTCCAGATCCAGGGACGACGTTCCATCGGCCCGTGGCGGCGCCGCCGTCGAAGGTGCCCGAGGTCTCAAGGACGAAACTGCCCTTCCTGTCACCGACGGTTCCCACGATGCGCTGCATTCCGACGAAGTCGGCCGTGCCGTCGGCGCGGTAGCACATGAGCCACTGCACCTTGCCTTCGCCTTCGATATCACCTGTGAAGCCCTGGGTGACGTCGGCACGCGTCATCTTGCCTCCGCCGTCAATCTGCTGGTAGGCATCTTCCTGCCAGTCTTTGATCTCGAAATTTCCATTGGCGCGCTTCATCGTCAACGTCCTCCTGTATGTGCGCGGACCTCAATCCATCCTGACCCAGAGGTCACCTCCGGGTCAAATCGGCTGGCTCTAGAGATCCACGTCGCCGGCCTCAGAACGCAGTTGTTGCGTTGCATGACGAACGACGTCGTTGAGACTTCCAGTCTCTGCCATGACCTTGCGTTGCTGCCGTGCCGATGACCCGGCCACAGCAAAGACGCTGAGATCGTTGAGTTCATCGGCACATCCGAGGCGCTCGGCGATCGGCTGGAGGCGCGTCACCGTTTCCGCGAGATACTCGGCAAGAACGCGCCGTGGCTCACCGGCGACCAACGCAACCTCAGCATCGAGACCGTAACGCTGAGCCTCAAATCTGTTGAGGCGCAACACATCACGCGGCAGTTGTGAGCGCTCGAATCCTTCACTTGCGGCTTCAGCAACCAAGCATTGCGTCAGCGCCATGAGCGCTCCGGTTTCAGTGAATCCCGGATGTCCGTCAATGATCCGCATCTCGACAGTGCCGTACCGCGTGGGACGCACATCCCACCAGATGTCATTGAGCCCGTCGACGAAGCCGCTGGACTGCATCTGGTCGAACCAGTCGCAGAACGAGTCCCACGTGTCGAAGCTCGGGGCTACACCGGACGGTGGGAGCCGGTCCACCAGCATCGGCCGGAACGACTCGAAGCCTGTGTCGCGTCCCTGGTGGAAGGGGCTCGATGCGCCCAGCGCGATGAAGAGCGGTGTCCACACGGCGAGATGATCCATCGCCGCGAGCGCTGCTTCACCCGAGGGCACACCCACATGAATATGCAGTCCGATCATCTGCTGCTCAGCACCAACCATCTGCTCGCGAGCCATGATGTCGCGATAGCGCGGCGTGTCGCTCACGGTCTGCGCATGCGGATCGGCAAAGGGATGCAGCGCCAGCGGGGAGAGCGCCAGACCGTGGTCCGCCGCGACCTCGCAGGCCACTCCGACGAGGCGGCGCAGGGACGCGACACCCTCGGCCACCGAGGCCACGACCGGCGTCACGACCTCGACGGTGTTGGCCATCAGTTCCGGCTCGTAGCGGCCGTCGACAGCCACGCGTCGCAAGGCACTGAGAACACGTGGAGCCTCGCAGACCAGCTGCTGGTCGGACTCGCGGACGGTATGCAGTTCGCGCTCGACGCCAAGAGTGTGAGTTGTCGACCAGACCACGTCGTGCGGTGAGGAATTGGGATCAGCCATGTCAATTGCCACCTGAATTGAAGCCACCAAGAACCTGAATCGTTATTGCGCGATCGCCAAAAGAGACGAATGGCGCGACATGCCCATGACTCAACACGAGTCACTGGGCATGCTCAGTGACTCAGCCGCGGATCCTTCGGCAACCGCGTAGCCCCGGGCACGCACGCTCACGCCGCGACGCGGTGGAGACATGTGCAGACACAGGGGCGTACGACATCAAAGCCACCTTACCTCCCCTCTCACGGACATCACACGGACAACGGCTCAAACGCCGTCGGCCTGCAGCAACCTTCCGGTTTTGGCGTCGATCACCTGAACGAGGTAGGTGATGTGGCGGCCTGAATGGTCGGTGAAGCCGCCCGCAGGTGAAACATCGACGAGCCAGACCACATCGCCGTTGTGAGGGGCCACCGTCGTATCCAGAAGGATGTGGGCAAGAGCGAGTTTGGCCGAGTGGGCAGCCGTCGTCCCGTACGGCCTTGAGCCGGCCACAGCAGTGCTCTCCGCCTGGGCCTGTGAAATCGTCCCCTTGGTATCCGCGGGCTTGGCCTCCGTGAAGTACAGCGCCTTGCCGGCGAACACCTTGTCGTACACGGTCTGCGCAGGCGTGGCCGTCACGACGACAGGCGCCGCTGAGCCCAGAGCATTGTCCGAGCTACACCCGGCCACCAAGCCCACCACCCCGGCAAGCACGACACCCAGCAGCGTTGTGCGGGATCTCACGTCCATGGAACCGGACTCTGGCACAGCAAACGTCAGCTGTTGTCCGTCGCATGTCCCTTCGGGGCTCCTACTCTGTGGCGCGCCGTGCCCGTGGCCGGGCGAGGCAAGGAGGGATCCATGCGCCGATCCGGACTGGGACGAACCAGGCTGGCTGGACTTACCTGTCTGGCTGTTGTTGTGGCCATCGCAGCGATGCGATCTCCCCTGAATTCGGCACCGGCGAGCACGAGTGCTGCGCCATCACGCACAGGTACGCCGACGCTCCACGCCTGGATCGCCGGCTTCCAGGACTACGGGGCTCGCGGCTCCAACCCGGCGACGACGCCCTCGCAGGACGCAGCTAACTTCGATCTCATCATCGATCCCACTCGGCAACCGGATGATGCCAGCGCCGCCGCCGTCGACCAGTTGCATCGTCAGAACCCCAGCCTCAAGTACCTGGTCTACGCCAATGGCTGCTGCGATATGGGACAGGATCCAACCGTGTTCCCCGAAAGCGCCTACGCCCACACAGCCTCAGGCAACCGCATTGGCGGTGCCGGTGGAGCCCAACTGATGAACCGCCGCGATGCGACATGGTTCAACAGCCGCGCCACCATCTGCCAGGCGTGGATTCAGCAATACCACTTCGACGGCTGTTTCTTCGACTCCTTCTCCTATGACTGGTTCATGGCGGGCAATGGCGTTCCCATCGATCCCGTGACCCACAGGGCATGGACGCGAACGGACTACGACGCCCGCGGCCAGCAGATGCTGGCGCACGTGCGTTCCGTCATCGGCAGCACCAAGCTGATTGCCCTCAACGGCCTTGGCAACGGCCGTTCCTATTTCGCCAAAAACCACGCAGCGATGCTGCCCGGAACGGACATGGCGATGGCCGAGGACTGGCTCACGTCGCCGTCTACGCCTGTGACGTCCTACGAATCCGAGGCCGACTGGCTTGCCGATATCAACCTTGCCAAAGACATGGCGACGCGCGGCAAATATTTCATCCCAACCGTGAAATCCTGGGCATCAGGAACGCAGGCGCAGAAGGATCAACTTCTCAAGTTCGCCACCGCGAGTTTCCTGCTGGGTGCCAATCCTTCCCACGCATTTCTGGACTTCCAGAATGAGCACGGCCTCTACGGCGCAGATCAGTACTACTCTGCGTGGAACGCCAATATCGGTGCACCTTCTGGGACTTTCAGCCACACGGGCTCGTACTACCAGCGTGACTACAGCCGCGGCAAGGTGGTGGTGAATCCCACAGGATCTGCCGTGACCATCCACCTCAGCCACGCCTACACCACGCTCGGAGGCCGCGTGGTCACGACCCTGACACTCGCGGCGCACTCAGGCGAAGTGCTTACGGGG
>JBEPVH010000159.1:0-5428 GCA_041691115.1 bacterium
ACCGAGCATCACGCGGCGCTTGACCTCGTTACCGAAACCCTCGTCTCGAGTGCGGTTGTACATGTCGGTCAATGAACCTGTGCCCTTGCGCTGACCAAACCTGACGCCGTCCATGCGCGCCAGATTGGAGGAGCACTCGGCGGGGGCGATGATGTAGTACGTCGACAGCGCCACATCGGTGGACGGCAGCGACACGGGTGTGAGCGTGGCTCCGAGACCCTCGAGGACAGCCATTGCAGCCTCGACAGACGCGCGGACGCCGGGATGCACACCCTCACCGAAGTACTCACGCGGTACTCCCAGGCGCATCCCTTCGACACCGCCCGCAAGGCCGGCAAGCGGATCCTCCACGGGCGTGGGGTCGGAGGTGGAATCGCGCGGATCATGACCGGCGATGGCGGCGAACACCGTGGCGCAGTCCTCCACCGTGTGCGCGAACGGACCTATCTGGTCCAGCGATGATGCGAATGCGATGAGGCCGTAGCGCGAGACGCGCCCATACGTCGGCTTGAAGCCGACAACACCCGTCAAGGCTGCAGGCTGACGGATGGAACCGCCGGTGTCGGTTCCCAGCGAGTAGGCGACGCCACCGGACGACACGGCGGCGGCGGAACCACCGGACGAACCACCGGGAACACGCTCCACATCCCAGGGATTGCCCACAGGACCGTACGACGAGTTCTCGTTGGAGGAGCCCATGGCGAACTCATCGCAGTTCGTCTTGCCGACGACGACGGCGCCGGCGTCCAGAAGACGCTGCACGGCCGTTCCTGTGTACGGCGGCACGAATCCCTTGAGGATCTGCGATCCCGCCGTCGTCTCGATACCGTCGATGCAGAGAACGTCCTTGAGCGCGACGGGCACGCCACACAACGGCGGCACGTCGCCGCCCGCGGCGATGCGTGCGTCAGCTTCCTGGGCCTGCTTGCGGGCCACGTCGGCGGTCACCGACAGGTAGGCGTTGAGCCGTCCCTCGGTGGCCTCGATGTGCCCCAACGCCCGGTCGGCGAGTTGTACGGCGGTGACCTCACCGGCGCGCAGCGCGCGTGCCTGTTCCGCAATCGTCAGCTGTGCCGTCATTCCTGGATCGCCCCGACGACGAAGAAGTCGCCCTCGCGCTGCGGTGCGTTGGCGAGGGCCTTCTCCACCGGCAGCGATGGTGCGGCGACGTCATCGCGCCACACGTTGACGAGCTCACCGACCTGCGCTGTCGGCGACAGAGCCGACGTGTCGACCTGCTGCAACTGCGAGACATGCTCGAGGATGGCGTCCAACTGGCCGCCGAGATGCACCTTCTCATCGTCACTGAGGCCGATGCGGGCAAGCGTGGCAACGTGCTGTACGTCGTCGGCAGAGAGCGTCATGGCTGCGGATTATCCGCCAATGGCGGTACTGAGCCGCCGCTACGTGGCTAGCGCCCGGGAAGCGGCAGCCAGGTGAGCACCGCCTGCTCGGTGGGCGCAAACCCCGCATTGCGATATGCCTTGAGGGCCGCGGGATTGTCGTCGCGGGTCCAGACGCAGGCGAATGTCACCTCGCGGCGGCGGAAAAGATCCTTGGCCTCGAAGCAGAGGGCTGTGGCAATGCCCTTGCCCCGCGCCTCCGGCTTCACGTAGAGCTCGGCTATCTCCCCTTCCAGGCCGGTGCCGGGATCAAACAGAACGCACCAGATGACGCCGACGGCTTCGTTAACCTCGTCCCGGGCCACGAACACATGGTTCTCACCGTTGAACTTGGGTGAGATCGGGCCCGTCGTCGCAGCGATGGCCTCGCGGCTGTGCGAGGGATGGTCGTAGGCCGCCTCCTCATCCATCGCCAGTTGGACGAGCAACTCCTTGACCTGAGGATCCTCAGGATCGGTGAGCGGAGCGATCGAGACCTTGGCTGCTGCCATAGGGCGCTATGGGACCACAGGCGGGCTCACCTGGGCATAAAAACGGGCCGTGAACCCGCCGTTCACGGCCCGCAGGTTGGTCTGTTGACTTCCTAGGGGTTCAGGCCCCCGCCGCTGCCGCCCTGCGGCTCCACGGTGCCGGTACCGGGGCTTGGCTGATCCGGCGCGGCGGTAGCGATGGGATCGCAGGGCTGACCGGTCTGCGGCGGTGCATCGCTGCAGGGCGAGAAGCACACACCGGCTGCCGGATCCGAACCACACGGCGCCGGCGTCGGGCACGGGCTCGTGGTCGGCTTGGGCGTCGCCGGGGCTGCCGTGGCTGTCGGGGCCGGCGGCGTGGCGTCCGGCGATGCGTTGGGATCGGGCGTGACAGGGGGCTTGGGAGCGGTAATCGACTGACTGGCAGGTGTCACTACATCCGAGGCACAGGTCGGCGTCGGCGCGGCTGTCGGAGTCGTGGTGGCCGGTACCGGTGTCGGCGTCGGCGCGGCGCCACCGAAGCGCTTCCAATCAGAACCGTTCCAGATCCAGGTCGCATCGGAGTCGACGGGCAGCGCCGCCTCAGCAACGCCACCGCCTGTGTTCTGGCGGGCGGGCACGATGCCCTTGCCCTGGTTGAACACGTAGCCGCCGAAGACGATGGTCTGATGACGCACCGCGTCGTACGCCATGGCGGCGCCGTACAGCGGCGGCGGCGATGTCTTGGGCGTCAACTGGATCCACGCACCATTCTTGAACTGGTATGTGCCGGGCGAGCCGTTGCCGTCGAGGGCGATGACATCACCATCCTCGGTAGTGGCAATCGCGATGGAGGGGTACGTGGCCACCGTGGCATGCGACCAGGCGTGGCCGTCGAAGACGTAAATGGCTGACGGGCAGCACCCGCCCTGGCAGACAGCTCCCATACCGGGCAGGCAGACGCGGGCCGAGGCGGGCTTGAGGGTTGCCGTGCCGACGCAGTTTTGGGCAGGCCCGCACGTGGTGGCGGGAGCGGGACCACCTGGCGCCGGGCATGCGATGTTGGAACTCGTCGACGACTTCGTGTCATTGGAACTGACAACACCGCAGGGCGAGGGATCGCACTGCACGGGCAGCGCGTTCTGCGCCTTCTCGGTGCCGCAGTAGCAGTAGTAGTCGGGCGCGATGGATGTTGTGCCAACAGCAGAGTTGGCAGGGGCGCCACCTGTTGCGGTCCCCATCATCGGGCAGTAGTAGTTGGCAGGAACGATGACACCGACATGTCCGGTCGCGGGATCGGTGACAACGATTGTTCCTAGCGACGTCGGAGGCTCACCGGCGGCATCGACATGCACCCAGCGGCCGTTGTCGAACAGGTAGATCTGAGGCCCGTTAGCGTGGGAGTCCTGCGGCGGTGTTGACGTCGTTGTGTCCTTGCAGGACGGGTCTGGTGCCGGAGCCGACGCGCCAGGTGCAACCGGCGGCACCGCGCACACGGTGCCGGACGATGCGTAGGCAACGGGATTCTCGGTCACGGCGTAGAGGTGTCCGAGTGCCGTGTCGGTGGCGATGTGCGTGTTGTAGCCGGGCAGCTTGTCGGCGAGTGTCTGCGTCCAGTCGTCGCCATCGAACGTCCAGGTGTCCTCGAGCTGCGACGTCTGAATCCCGGGGTCGACGAAGCACGGCAACGGCTTGCTGTTGCCGATACCCGGTCCGCCGCCGGATCCGGAGCCACCAGAGCCACCGGAACTGGAACCCGAACCCGATGAGGTGTTGCCGCTGGTGTCATCGACGGGCAGGACGCCAGGGACGGTTGCAGGGCCGTTGGGCTCGAGTGCGGGACAGATCTGCTGTGTCGTCGCTGTGTGCGAAACATGGAGGCCGCCATACAGCACCAGGTGCTTGGTGGCGGGATCGAAAGCGAACTGTCCGTTGGCACGCGACGACGGCGAATGTGCCGGGTGCAACTGCGCCCAGCCGGTGCCGTCCCACTCCCACGTGTCATTGAGCGAGGTGCCCGGGCCATTACCGACGTTGCCCCCGAAGAGGATGACTGTCTGCGTCGCCGGGTCATATGCCATGGCGGCACCGTTGCGCCCCTGCGGCGTGGCGTAGTCCGATGCCGAATGGTGATGGCCGCGCAGCGAGAAGACGGCGCCGAACGACGCACCCACGACGACGACGGCTGCAATGCCGGCAATGGCCGCGCGACGCGACGCTGGATTGGCGGAGCCGTAGCGGGCACCGCTGCCGGCTGCGTCTTCGGTGTAGGCGGACGTCGACGTCGGCGCGGTAACGCCGTCGAAGGAACGCGCCAGAGATTCCTCGTCGGGAGTGAGGTCGGTCATGAGGTTCCCTCGGTTGTGGTCGCGGCTGAGCCGCCGACGCGGGCGCGCACTCGTTGGAGCGCGCGGTGAGTGGCCATCTTGGCGGCGGTCTCGGACATGCCCATGACTGCCGCGATATCGGTAAAGGAAAGGCCTGCGGCTATGCGCAAGCCGACGAGGTTCTGGTCGCGGCGCCCCAGCGTCGCGACGGCGGCAAGGACGGAGCGCAGGTCGGCACGCACGGCCGCCTCGCTCTCGATGTCGCCACCCACCTCTGCCCGACGGGTGAGGCGGTCGAACAACACGCGGCCACGGGCGCGGCGGCGGTACTGGTCGACCGTCGCGTTGCGGGCGATCCTGAATATCCAGGACTTCACAGACGCCTCACCATCGAGGCTGGCTGCCGGGTAGGCGGCGAAGGCGGAGGCGAAGACGTCGGCGGCGACATCCTCAGCCAGGGCGGCGTTGCCCAGCTGGGACAGACAGAAGCGATACACCTGATCGGCGTGGCGACGGTAGACCTCGTCGAACGGGGTCCGGGGGATCGTGTCCTGCACGGTCTCTCTCGTAAGGTCGGTGCCGCCCACTGCCGGGGCTTGGGCGGAGGTCGCGATCATGCCTTTCACAACGTCTGAGACGCCCCGGCGTCACATCTTGTTCCCGGTTTCGCCAGAGCGGGTGCCTTGCCTACACTTCGGGCCGTGTCCGACAAGCCCGAACGCCTCGAGAACGATGTCCTGACGTCACTCCAGCCTGGACTGGCCCGGCTCATGCCGGAGATCGGAGCCCGTATGTGGAAGGGCTACTACGCAGCCGAGGCGGGCAACTGGCCCTTGGCACGCTGGCAGCTCAAGGAGATGACCAAGCTCTTCCGGCTGGGCAACATCACCCGGCCGAAGTACGAGAGCGACGTCGATGGCTACATCCACGACGACATCGACCCTCTCATGGAGGCGATAGCCGCGGAGGACTTCGCCGCCTTTAAGCTGCACTTCGGCGAGGCAGTGGACGCCGCCAATGAGTTTCACAGGCGCTGGAAGAAGCCCTGGATCATTTGGAAGCTGCCGTCCACGCCGCCGCCCGACCTCGATCTCACCCCTGTCGCCGCAGAGTGATCAGCCGAGCCGGGTGACCGGCTTGTACTCGGACGGCGCCGGTGTGAAGGGTGTCACCTGGATGGTGCCGAACTGCGGCGCCGCGGTAGCCGACACATCGACGTGCGCCTCGGCCGCCTGAGGCGGGCGGGAAC
>JBEPVH010000160.1:0-5427 GCA_041691115.1 bacterium
GCCGCGGGCCGCCAAGCCCGCGATCGGCTCGATCCGCTGCTCCGCTTTGCTCTGGTCACCCCCGAGCACCTTGGTGACCAGGCCGAGGCGCGCGATCCTCGGCAGGGCGCTGAGAATCTGTTGCTCACTCATGGGGACGTTGTCGTCGATCAGCCGGGCCAATTCCTTGAGCGGCTGCGCGTTGGGGGACTCGAGGAGCCCGCGGTCGTCGGCCATCTTGATGATGGCGCGCACGGCAGTGGCCGAGAGCAGGACCTCAATGGGAATGCAGCGCACTCCCACGGTGCGAAGGAGCGTCTTGGCGACCTGCATCTGATCGGGGTCCACGCGCTGATTCACCTGGTCACCGATGGCATCGACGCGGTCGTGAACGGCACCGGCACGATCCTCAACGCGGTCGTGGACGGCGCTGGCGAGACGACTGCCGAATCCCCTGCCTCGTTTCACAGTTCGAGGCTACGCCACCATGGCGGACACCCCACGGACATCCGGGCCTCAGCGCGGAGGTTGCCCCCAGCCTGGCTGGGGTGCCCCGGGCACCTCGCGTGATGTGACGTCGACCACCACTGGCGGCGGCCCCATCGGGGCGACCCCGTACGGCGGCGGTGGCTGGTAGGCCTGGGGAACCGGCGGCGCCGGTACGTAGCCGGGCGGGTACTGCGGCAGGGGCGGTGGGTACTGCGGCATCTGCTGCTGGTAGCCGGGAATAGGCGGCGGGTACTGCGGCATCTGCTGCTGGTACTGCATCTGTTGCTGGTATTGCATCTGCTGCTGCTGCATCTGCTGCTGCATCTGCTGCTGTTGCTGCTGCATCTGCTTCTTGGTCGGATGGTTCTTGGGAGCCAGGGCCCGGGGCCGGGCTCCGTTCATCCACATGTAGGCGAAGAGGCCGGCAACACCGACGGCGAAGATCGAGGTCGTCGGGCCGTCCATGATTCCCACGTAGAGCAACCCGCCGACGACGGCGGCCGCAATCAGCCCAAGGACTACGTAGATCGTGAGAGCACGATTCTTGTCGGCCGTATACCTTCCAGGTCCGATCCAGTACATGGTGCTCCGCACGTTTGCGCGCGCGAAAGGACATGGGGCGGACAAACCGGCCCTCAACCCCAGAGAGCCGGATCCTCGAAGCCCAGCCGCCACAGGGCGACCCCGGCAAACCTCCGCGATGCCGCCAAGGCGAACTTCTCGCCCAGGCTCTGGGCATCGTCGAAGTAGCAACTCGCCGGACCCGTCGCCCCGGCGGGGGTGAACCGGATCAGCGGAGTGGCAGCGGCGAAGTCGTAGTCCACTGTGGCGCCGGTCACCGCAAGGGCTCTGCTCACCGTCTCAGCGTAGGAGTCGGCCACGGCATTGCCGTCACGCCAGGTGCGCGAGTACAGCGGCACTCCAAGGATGACGTGCGACGGATCAATGCCCGTCAGCGTGCCGTCCAGCGCCTCCATGTCCCAATCCAATCCGGCGACGGGCCCCGGCTCGGTCAGCGACGTGTGCTGGTCGTAGGCCATGACCACGATGTGATCCGCCACCGCGGCGATCGCCGGGACGTCGTACGCCGCCGAGTACAGATTGAGGTGCCCCGGCTTGTGCGGCACGACGTCGACGTCAAGAGTCGCTCCCGCTCCATGCAGCGACGACGCCATGGCAGTCACGAACGCTGTCAGTGCATCGCGGTCGTCGGCGGCGACCCCCTCGATGTCCAGATGAATTCCGTCTACGCCGGATGCCCGCACCGCAGCGGTGACGGCGGCAACCGCAGCCGAGGCGTGCGCAGTCACCAGTGAATGTGTGGTCGCAGCATTCGATGCGTCGTTCTGCACCAGCGGCGTTGCCCGAATGTGTGCACCGCGCGCTGAGGCCACCTCAGCACTGTCGGGGGCGCCGGCGAGAACCCCTCCCCCGCCGAGGCGCCACCCAGTCGGACTAACAGCCGTAAGCTGCCCCGCGTGCGCAGCGACAGAACCGCGCGACGCCGCAGTGCTGACCGCGTAGGCGATGAGTGCGGGATGCGCCACCGATGCAGCAGGAATCGTGACCCGACGCAACGTCCCCGGAGCGGGCGGCGGCGTCAACATCAGGTGCAGTGGCGCCGCCAAGCGCGAGCCATGCGCGACAGGAAGAGTCGTTGCCAGGTCGAAGGCCGCTCCCGGTTTGCCGGATGCCCATACGGCGCGCGCATGGACAGCGTCGCTCCAGGTCACGACAGCGCCGCCCAGCGCCGTCGCAACCACCGTGTGGTCAGGGCCGTTGTCGAACACTGCATCAACAACCACGGATGATCCAGCGCGATGTTCGGCGGCCATGACACGCGTGGCGCCAATGACTCGAACCTGTCCATCGAACACCACCTGGTCGTCGATGTCGATGTGCAATGTGTGGGCGGATGCCAGATCCAACGCAGCGGAGGCAACGGTGAGAGCCGAACCGTCGGTCCCCGCAGCAAGGCCGGTACCGTCAAGCCGGGTCGTTAGATGTCCCGCTGAGAGGTTGTCGCCGACGACGCGCAGTTCAAGGGTGGCGGGCAGCCGCTGCGCGACGCTGTCCAACGGATCTCCGCCGGCCGTGACGACGACGATGCCGTGAGATCCCGGAACCCCCGGTGTGGAGATGCCGCCACATCCCGATGCAGTGAGCGCCAGAACGACGAGAGCACAGACGCGTGTCCAGAGCAACCTACGCACAGCAACGAGCCTATTCGTTGACGCCCACTCCGCGGCATGGGTCGTCAGTCGATGGTGAGAACAAGGGTCGCTGTGAACGCCGGATTTCCAACCGATCCGGGGACGAAGGCATACAGGGTCACCGTGCTGCCATGCGCGAGCCCGCGGGGCAGCGTGATCGACTGCAGCGGAACTCCCCCTGAGGAGACGTCACTGGTGGGCTGGACGTCCGCTCCGAAGAACGACGGCGAGGAGGCGGTGCCCCCGGAGGAGCGCGACTCGGACCCGGGCGCGATGGCAACACACGGCGTCGAGACGTCGGTTGCCGGCGTTGCGGTGCCGCCCTCGGGCTGCGAGATCGTCGCCGGCTGCGACAGCCGAGCGAAGACCAGGATCGTGTCCCCCGCGGCGAAGTGAGCCCCCGTCGTGGCCACAACGATCTTCTGTCCGGGATGTGCCGGATCGGATACCGACACGGAGTTATTGAACCCGGTGGGCACGGTGGTACTCGCTGTGTGCACTGTCGTCGCGGCGCACGCGGAAGAGGACAGCGCCTGGGGCAGAGCGCCGGGGGGTGGCGCGACGGAGTCGTTGATACCGGCGACGGGGGCCTCGACGCCCCCCTTCGAATTGTTGTTCGGAGCCGCTGTGGACAACCCCACGGAATGGCTTGTCTGCATCGAGAAGATGACAAGCGCGGCAGCCACTGCTGCGCCGAGAGCAGTACCACCAACGCGGATACGCGTCGACAGACTTCGGATGCGGGATGCAATGCCTTCACGCGCGGCCACCGGCGGCGACGATGGCAGCACAACAGTCACCGGCATAGATGCTCGGGGAAGCGCCCTGAGAGCGGCGATTGAAGTACTGAATTCCTCATACCCCGTATGGCACTCCTGGCATTCCGCCAGATGCGTTTCAAAGGCTGCGCGGTCCGCGCCCGCAAGCTCGCGCTCAAAGGCGGCGGAGAAAACATGTTCCATGTGGGCGGGCATCAGGCACGCTCCTCGGCGGCAAACACCGCATGACCGCGCAAGGCGGTCGCAAGCTGGGCACGACCGCGGCTGATCCGCGACTTGACGGTGCCCACGGGAATGCGAAGGGCTTCGGACATCTCCTCGTAGGAGAGTTCGTTGACATCGCGAAGGATGACCGCCACCCGGTACTCGGGCTGCACTGTCGTCAGCGCCTCACGAATGGCGGCGGCGCGCTCGCGGGCCTCAGCCGACGCGTCGGGTCCAAGCGCGGGATCCGGCAAATCAATGACGTTGCCCTCGTGGTCCTCGAGAGGCGAGGTGGGCTTGCGCTTGTGGCGGCGCTGCACGTCATGGGCCGCATTGATGGCAACGCGGTAGAGCCAGCCCCTGACGGTGCCCTTGAGAATGGGCAGATTCAGGTACGCCCGGAGGAAGGTCTCTTGGACGACGTCGGCGGCGTCGGCGGGTGATCCGAGGTGGCGGAGGGCCATGGTGTACAGCTCGTCCTGATACCGGGTGACCAGGCTGGCGAAGGCATCCCTGTCGCCCTTTCGGGCCTTGTCAAGGAGTTCTCCGTCATCCATGTGCAGAGAGTACGCACAGAGACGTCCCTGGGTTCCCGAAGCCGGTTAGGCTTGGATCCTGGCCGGGGTGGCGGAATGGTAGACGCAGCGGTCTCAAAAACCGCCGGTCGCAAGGCCGTGAGGGTTCGAGTCCCTCTCCCGGCACCACTTTCCGAATACAAAACACCGCCCTGAGCCGGTGCCCTAGAAATCTTTACCCAGTTTTGTACCCTAACGTCGGTTCCAACAGAAGACGTTGGGAAGGCTACCCGGCGGTTGCTTTCATCCTGCTATCAAAGCGGCCGGTCAGCGGGTCCAGGGCTCTCGGGGTGTCGCTCGCTACTCCCCCCGGCCAGTTCGTAACCGGGAGGTCGTCACGCCCGGGAGGGATTGAAACCAACGAGTCGCTGCGGAACCCAGCGTGGTTCAGCAGTGAACCCTGCCGGGTTTGATGGAGACTCTTCGGTCCAAATCTTTCCCATGCTTGACGGTGCTCGTCGCTGAGAACGCGTCGGTGCTCAAGTTGCAGGGCAGAGTTCAGCCAGCCGCGGACGCAGCCGCCTGACTTGGCGGAGGAATGGGATCGCCGTTCTTACGAGCAACCTCCAGCCAGCCTTCCATCGCCACCATCACCTCGGCCACCGCGTTCTCCGGGGTGGGTCCGTGCGCAGAGCAATACCGCAGGTCCGGGACGTTGGCGATCCAGCACTCGTCCTCAGCCGAGTAGAAGACGTCAATGTGGTAATCGGTGGTCATTGGTCGTTCTCCACCTTTAAAGAGTACCGCGCCGCCAGATCGGCCACTTGACGTACCTGATACGGCTTGGCCTGGCGACCCTGCGGCTGGAGGTTCACCTTCTCACGGACCCTGGGATGGCGATAGGTGTGGTGGCTTCCGCGGACCCGCTCCGCCTCAAACCCCAGAGCCTCCACTAGCTTCTTGAGGTCGGCGAAGCTCACATTGCGGACGTCCCCGCGAGAAGCGCGATCGAGGAGATCACGCGGCTTCACCAGCAGCGCGCCCCGTCGCCGTTCAGGGGTACCGCGCAAGCGCCAGAATCTTGCTGCCAAAAGGACGGTGAACGGGTCATTTCTGTACTCTAAAGCCGGTGCATCTCTGCCCATTTCCAGGGTGTTGCGCGCACTTTTATTGAGTTCGCAGCGCACTCCCCGGCCCTACCGCTGAAGGGTGCCGTGCGCGAAGTCGCCGATTCCGAAAATGCCAATA
>JBEPVH010000161.1:0-5372 GCA_041691115.1 bacterium
GGGCTGAACCTGAGATCGGGCCGATCGTATCAGCAATTCGAGCAGAAGACTTCGCTGTACACGCGCCGAACGTTAGCGGTTGAACTGGAGAGCGTAATGCGCGGAGACAGGCTTAGCGAACTGTTCCTGCCGACCGGAGGCGCGAGCTACGCGGGCTCGCGCTCACTGGCCAATTCCGCCAGTTTCTTGCCAGTGGCCTTGAGCATCTGCTCGCCGGCCTGGTCTTCGCCGGCCAGTTCCAGGTCCGTCACCAACTCCGGATGCTCCTTCACGATCGCCCGGACAGCACCGAACGCCCTTTCCCCTCGAAGCGAAGCTTCCCACGCAGTTGCGGTTGCGGAGATCCCACAACTCGTAAGTCACGATTCTACGAGAGCCTAAGGCCGGAAGTGGGCCTTGTCGGTCGGCGCTGCGGCTGCGAGCGGCAAGTTCCGGCGCGGGTGACAGGAGGCCGGGTAGTCGCGACCGGGTGAGCTCCAGGGACGCACAAAGTTGATTAATCAGGAAGCGGGCTGGCTTCGGGAAAGAATCCCTGGGCGAGGTTCAGGATCTCATCTGCCGCTTCAATGTCCCAGTCGGAACTGCGAACGGCACGGATCACGACCCACGGTTCCTTATCCCCAATCGCCCGGCCCAGCAATAACCCGTTGATGAGTTGCACTCCCTCGTCGGCGAGAGCAAGGAGACGAACCCCTGAGACCGCCTCTGCTTGGAGGGCGTATCGATGTACCTCATCAGCCGCTGCAGGTTGCCCTGCACACTCGGCATCGGAGATCGTCCACCGGCTCGTCGCGACGGCGCTGGCGCCCAGTGCCCGCAGCACCATCGCAAGTGTCACCTCGCGATCGCCGCGAAACATTCGAAACGTGATCCCTCTAGCCATGGGCTAACCAAGAGTTCCCCAGCACACGCCAGAGAACAAACGTGCCGACAACGGCCACACCAAGCAGGGCATCGGTCAGACCGCCGATCTCCCGTGATGACCGCTCGAGCTCTTTGATGCCCCGCCGCTCCTTCACGGTGCGATTGTCCCGTGAACCATGCCGCACGAGTAGTTCACTGCGCGGCGTCGCGCTCGCGGAACATCCAATCCACTAGGGCCTGGCCGAGACGTGGAACTCCCGGCAGCGCACCGCGTGTGGGTGCGCGCATCGCGGGGCATCCTCCCCCCGCACCCTTATGGGGGTCCACGTCGATCTTCGATTTGTCCCCGGTCAGAGCTGCGTGCTTGTACATGGCGTGTTGCGCAACCAGGTAGGCACGAAATTCCGGATCGAGCTGGACGCCACCAGGTCCACCGGGCGCGAGAACAGCTCCAGCGAAGCGCATTCCCGTTAGGGCAAGGGGACCTACGACACCAACGGGGACGAGATGAGTGAACTCGCTCAGCGCGCCGCCCTCGACCACTGCGGACATCAGTTCGATGTGATCCTCGAACCCCGCCACCTTGTGGGTTGTCAGCAGCGCCAGAGCTTGCGCGACGGACACCACGCCGTCTAGCAAGGTCCCGCCTGCATTCTGCTGAACTGTCGTATGCGCGGCGGACAAGAGAGTGAGTTCTGGGGCCCGCATGACCGACGTGGTTCCCTTGCCGGTCGTGCAGATGTCGGCTGCACGATGAATCGACCGCAGCAGATACGCACTGCCGTCCGGCCCGTAGTCACTGGTCAGCACGGGCGCGGGGACAGGGCGAGCGTTATTGAGGGCCGCCCCCCAAGCATCAACGTAGACGCCGGGCTCCAAACGTGACACGTCAGACAGGCCAACGGCATCCCTCTCGAAGCCGGCGAAGATGTTCGTCGCCGGCTTCACACGTAGTCTGTGGAGGGTGTTGGGGATGTCGCCGTCTATAAGGTCTGCAAGCCGCCGGACCGGACCGTCGAATGCATCCGCCATGAGGCGCGTCTCAATCTCAGCGAGCGTCATCCGGCCAAGCGGAGGCATGGTTCGGGTGATGCCTGCCGCGGTGCGGACGTTTTGCCACAGCGCGAGAGCCTGGACGATCTCGGGCGCCCGTACCTGAGGAGCAGACACCGGGGAATCGAGTTCCACGAGCCGACCGTACGTCAGGCCTCTTGATATCTCCCTGGCGCGACCCAGTTTCCACGGCTTTGCGACCGGCCCGGCAGCCGGCAGCCTGAGGGAACCAAACCCCCATTCCGGTTGTCCTATAGGCATGCTGGCACGGCAGACATGGCAAACGACAGCCCCTCCCCTCGTGGCTGACCCCCTGGCTTCGGCCGACTTCGATGCCGTGGCGCGGGCGTCTGCACAGCGTCTCTTCGGGCTGGCGTTCACCATCCTGAGGAACGCCGCTGAGGCCGAGGATGCGGTCCAGGAGACGCTGGTCAAGGCCTGGCGGCATTGGGATGACCTGGTCAACCCGGTTGCGCGTACGGCATGGCTGACCCGGGTCTGCGTCAATACTTGCCTGTCGTCCCGTCGCGGAATGGTGCGTCGCTCAGCATCGGAGCTTCCGGATACCGCCGCCGCGCCAGATGTCCGGGCCAACCTCGAACTCGAACACGGCCCGGCTCTGGCGGCGCTCACACCTGAACAGCGCGCCATCGTCGCGCTCCACTTCGGCCAGGGCTACACGCTCGATGAATGTGCCCGGCTGCTCGGCTGCCGGCCGGGGACGGCGCGCAGTCGGCTCGGCCGCGCCCTCGACGTCCTGCGCAAGGAGATGTCAGATGACTGACGGTCTGCCCCCCGGCATTGCCAAGCAACTAGAAGCGTCGCTCAGCGCGGCGCTACCCGGTGATTTCTTCCAGCGCCTCGAGGTTGCAGTGCAACGCGACGACGCGCGACGTCCGGTCCGCGACGTGGCGCGCGGTGCGTTGCGCATCCTGTCGCTGCTGTTCGGATTCGGCGCGGTTGTCCAACTGGGGCTCGCCCTGGGCCGCCCCGCCGAGGCAGCTGACCATGTGTTCATGTCGGTCCTGCTTCTCGGTGCAGCCGCCGGTCTGCGGAGCGCGCTGCGTAGGGTTGAAACTCGCGGACAGGGTCTGCACTCGCGCATGGCGCTTATCGAGGTGGCCGTGACTGCGGTGGGTCTTGCCCTCGTCGCATTTGCCACCGAGCGCCGCGAACTGGTTATTGGCGCCGAGCCCAGTCACACATTGATGGCACCGGCGATGTCCTCGATCCACAACTCAGCCGACGCCATCAGTGGCATCACTATCGTCGCTGCCGTTGCCGGCATCGCCGTCGTCATGCGCGGGATCTGGATGGTCCATCGCATCCGTGCACGGCGCGAAGAATCGTGATCCGCTCAGTTTCCGCCCGTGCGCAAGACGACCATTCGCTCCTCGGTCATCTCGATGACCGCACGGAGCGGACCCTCACGCGTATTGCCCGACGCTTTAGTGCCGCCGTACGGCGCGGCATCTATGCGAAAAGACGGTGATTCGTTGATGAGGACGGCGCCGAACTCGAGGTCCGGGGCGGCGGCCAGGGCACGGGTTACATCGCTGGTGAAGATGGCTGCCTGAAGACCAAACTCGGTCCGGTTGGCGGCAGCGACGGCTTCCGCGAATTCAGTCCAGTGCTCCATGACCACCACGGGAGCAAAGGCCTCCTCGGTGCGCAACGCTGTCGCTGCTGGGCCACCGGCAAGCACCTGGGGTGGAACCAACGATCCCTCTCCGCCGTCCTCAGACAGCAGCCGAACTCCATCGGCAGTTGCAGCCGCGATGCGCTCGCGAAGTTTGGTCGCTGCCGCTTGCGTGATCATCGGACCGACATCTGTTGCGTCATTCGCCGGGTCGCCCGTCACGAGTCTGGCTGTCGCCGCCTTGAACGCTTCAAAGAATGCGGGGCGCCCGGAGTCCTCGACGATGATGTTCTGCGTCGAGATGCACGTCTGGCCGGCGAATGCGAAGGCCGAAGGCGCCAAGGCAGCTGCGGCCTTCTCCATGTCGGCATCCGCGCAGACGATAGCCGGCGTGATGTTGCCCAATTCCAGGAGGACGTGCTTGCGCGGGGTTCGCGTCTTGATGTCCCAGCCGACGGCTGCGGAGCCGGTGAACGTGAGAACCGCGACACGCGAATCGTCGATGAACGTCTGCACGATCTGTGCAGGGTCGCCCGTGACAACCGCGAAGCGGCCCTCAGGTACGCCTGCCTTTGCGCAGATCTGATGCAAGAGAAGTGCAGTAAGTGGCGTCTTCTCTGACGGCTTTAAGACGATGGAGCATCCCGCGGCCAACGCCGGTGCCACCTTGTGGGCTACCAGATTGAGCGGGAAGTTGAATGGTGTGATAGCTCCGACCACACCGCGGGGAACGCGGAGCGTGTACGCGAGGTGGTCTGTCATCTGGGCGCCGGCACCAGGAGGGATCACCTCGCCAGCCAGGGTCCGTGCGGCAGTCGCTGCGGCCTCGAATGTCGCCACAGCCCGCGCCGCCTCGATACGGGCGAGCTTGATGGGCTTGCCTGCCTCAGCGGTGATGCTCTGAGCCAATTCCTCGGTGCGCTCACCGATGAGTTGAGCAACTCGAGCGAGCACGGCAGCGCGCTCGTGGGCTGGCCACCCGACCTTCATGGCGGCTGCGGCTGCATCGATGGCTGCTGTGACGTCGCCCTGACCGAGGATTGCCACAGTGCCGACTACCCGGGAGTCGAACGGTGAGCGAACCTCGATTTCGGTGGGCATCAGATCTCAGTTACCAAGGGGATGATCATCGGGCGTCTCTTGGTCCGCTTCATCAGGAACCGGGAGAGCTGTTCGCGCAGAACGTTCTGCCAGACGATGTATCCGGCATCGGGAGGCAACTGCTTGACGGCTGCGAGAACGACTGCACGCGCCTCATCGAAGAGCGTTTCGGTGACGGCGTCGTCGACAAAGCCGCGGGAGACGATGTCGGGACCACCGATGACCTGGCCGGTGGATCGTTCGACGGTCAGGGCGATGATCACGATGCCGTCCTGGGAGAGGGCTCGCCTGTCACGGAGGATGATCTCGCCCTCTTCAGCGATGTCGACACCGTCAACGTAGACGTAACCGGCGGGGGCGCGTTCATCGACCTTGCGGATGCTCTCCGCGTCGGCTTCGATGATCGTGCCGTTGTCGATGGGCATGACCCTCTCCGGGGGAATACCGACACCGCGGGCCAGTTCAGAGTGCAATGCCAGGTGGCGGTACTCGCCGTGGACGGGGACAAAGTATCGCGGCCGCGCCAGCGTCATCAGCAGTTTCAGTTCCTCGCGGCTGGCATGACCGGACGCGTGGACGTGATGCTTGGCTCCCTGGAACACGCGGGCGCCGCGCTTGTAGAGGGTGTTGACGGTGCGGTGCACGGCCTCCTCGTTGCCGGGGATGGGATTGGCGGAGATGATGACGGTGTCGCCCTCACGGATCTGCACCATCG
>JBEPVH010000162.1:0-5366 GCA_041691115.1 bacterium
GGGCAATGATGGACGGCGCTGTCATCCATCGCCTGACCGCTGCTCGCACCATCATGCCGGCGTCGTCGCTGGTCGGTGCCACCCTGCCACGCAGCAACTTCCAGAAGGCCGACCTGCGCGACTCCGATTTGAGCGGAGCCCAGATGCCCGGAGCCTTCTTCGAAGAGGGCGACATCTCGGGCATCAAGACCAATGAGGCCACGGACCTGACAGGTGCGCACCTCATGGATACCAAGCGCACAGGCGTTGAAGCACGAGCTGTCATCGGTGCCGAGTTCGGTGCTGAAGGACCCAAGGCCGGCAACATGCGCTCGTCGATGCGTAAGTCTGCTGCGGCCACGGCGCGCGAGGTCACCGAGCTCGGCTGACCCTTCTCAAGGATTCAGGCGGCCGCCGTCCACGAGACGGCCGGCCGCTAGTCCTTGGAGATGAGCGAGAAGATTCCCTTCTTCTTGGTCTTGCGCCTGCCCCTCTCGTCCTCGTCCTCGTCGATGTTGAGAGCCTGCACGGGCCTGCGCGGCTTGTCGCCTTCGGGCTCAGCGCGCTGCGGCATCGGGAAGAGCAGTGCAGCCAGTTCACGAACCTTGCGGCTCACCTGAGCGTCAGGCTTCTGCAGCACGAACGGCGCGCCGCGATTGATCGACGTCGACACCAGGATGGCGTCATACGGCAGCTGCACGGGAACCGTGCGGCCGAGCGCCTCCTCGACAGCCGACTTGATCAGGTCGGAGTTCGCCTCATGGCGGTTGAGGGTTACGATGACACGCTCTGGCGGAATGCCGATCTGGCCGAGAAGTCTGAGCATTCCCTGCGTAGCACGAACACCGGGATCCGACATCGAGCAGATGAGCACGACGCGGTCGGCGGCACGCAGTGCCGCGACGCTTGAGGGCGTCAGGTGCGACGGCATGTCGACGACGATGATGTCGACGATCGACCGCATCTGCGTCATCAGCGCGTCGGTGAACTCAGGGGGCAGAACCGCTTCGACGGCGGGTACCTGCGGCGGCAGAAGCGCCATGAGCTTGGCAGGTCCGTCGACGAGCGATGGCATGAGTGCCGCACGGTCGGCCGTCGGCGACGCCGCGGCGACATCGAAGATGGTCTTGGCGCCCTCGACGCGGAGCATGCGGCGGATGTCGCCGTGCTGCAGATCGAGGTCGACGATGGCGACGCGACGGCCTGCCTCGTTGGCGGCGAGCAGCGCCAGGTTGGTGGCAATGACGGACGTTCCGGCTCCGCCCTTACCCGAGATGACGCAGATGACCTGCTTGTCCGCCGACGGGGGCGGGGCCGCCACGGTCTGGGGCTCGCCGGGGCGGGGTGCTGCAGGGGGCGTCGGCGGCTCTGGAGCGGCCTCGGGCTCAGGCGAGGGCGCGTGGGCCTCTGAACCGTTGGCCTCGGCGGCCGGCATGACCTCGCCGGTCTCGGAATTGATGTCAGGAATTTCGAAGCCGCTGCCGAAAGAGGGGCCGACAGCCGCGGGCTCGGGAGCTGCCGCGGCGCGTCCCGGAGGCTCGGGCCATGCGGTCGGCCCTGGCGTATTGGCCATGACTTCGCGAATGGTGGCCAGCAGCTCGTCGGCGCCGAAAGGCTTCACCAGATAGGCGTTGGCACCGGCGTTGGAAACCTGCTGCAGGGTGTCTTCGTCGTCATCAATACCCATGACGACCAGGCGGATGCCCGGGACCATGGTGGCGACGCCGTGAGCCACGGCAAGGCCCTCGGCATGCTTGAGGTCCATGTCGACGAGAACGAGATCGGGCCGCATCTCACCGACCATCGGCATCGCGGTCGTCCCATCAGGCGCCGCACCGCACGACTCCATATCGGCTTCGCCAGCGAGCAGGCGCTCGATATTGGCGACGGCTTGTGGGGAGTCTTCGATGACGAGGACACGGATCATGGGAGTTTTCGAGTGTAAGGGAAGCGACGCCGTACGAACGTCCCAAGTGTGCGACGGGAATGAACCGGCCAAAGCGCTGTTTGGTGGCATTGGGCCGCTCTCCGGCCGATCTCAGCGCGCCGAAATGAGGGCCGCTCACATGATGCCCTCCAGCGTCCCCGATTCCTCGGCCGCGGGGTCGGCGTCGGCCGTGGGCGAGAGCACACGGATGTAGTCGGCGACCACCTCGGTGCTGATGCGTAGTTGCCCGTCGTTGCCCTCGTACTGCCGCGTCCGCAGCTTGCCTTCGACGTAGATGCGCCGTCCCTTGATGCAGATCGGCAGCATCGTTTCGGCGAGGCGGGCGAAGGCAACGATCTGATGGAACTCGACGGCCTCCTTGGGTACACCGTTGTCGTTGCGCCACCGGCTGTTGGTGGCCATCCGCATGCGCGTCATCGCCTTGCCGGACGAAGGCATGGCCTCTGCATCGCGGGTCAGGTTCCCGATGTGTCAATTAGGACGTAATCCACCGGATGGTGATTCAGACGTGAGCGACACCGGCCAGTCTTCGAGGTGTGGCACCTGAGAACCTGCGTCAAGCTCGGACTTCCATTCGGCCCGCGCTGGCATTTTCGCCTGTGCGGCCAGACGACTGTCGGGGCGTCCGTATTGATGGCAACTTGATAGCGACGGGCGCATACGGTCGCCCCATGATTCTGACGGCGACTCATGGCCGGTGAGAGCCTGGTCGTCGCGCGCGACGATCGTCGGAGCGCTGAATGGGTGAGGACCGTGGCAGCGCGCGGACTGGTGCCTCTGGCTGCGCCGTCGGCCCGGCGTGCGATGTGGCTCATTCATGAGCGCCGCGTAGCCGTGGCCATTATTGACTGGTCGCGGACGGACGAAGATCTGCCCGAGCTCCTTGCCGAGCTTTGGCGCGACCAACCCGCGGCAGTGAACATTGTCCGCACGGACTTGGCCGAATCGACCGTTGCCGCTGTCCGCTCGGCGCACCCGGGCGCACTCATTGACGGCCCTGCGTCCACGTCCGCCGCATTGGGCACGTGGATCAACCGTCTGCTGGGGCATCGAGTCGGCGATCTGTCGTTGAACAACGGCGCCGTGATTCATGTTCCCACCGGTGCAATGAAGTCGCACCGACTGTTCGTGCAGCTGCTCCTCGCGCACCCGCGCCCCGTCGTTGTCGGTCGAGTCGGTGGCGAAGCTCAGGAACTCAGCAGGATCCGGACGTGGCTTTGTGAACACCGGTCCGTGGTGGCGATTGAGTGTCAGAGGGGGACTGGCCTTCACCGACTGGTGGTGACTGAGCCGGCCGAGGCGGCCTAGGAATCGTCCGTACGCGCCGGGCGTTACCTGCGAGTGAACACGGCTGCAGAGACTGAGCCCCATTCAGATATCGGCCACCACAAATGCGGATATGCCGGGAGCGCATACGGCAGAAACGGGTGGCTCTAGGAGGGACCACTGTGATCTTCAGCGACAGAGGCGGCGTCACTGCTGAGGGTCTGCGGGGGCAACACGCAGAACCCAACCGGATCGACATCAACCGTATCCAGCCCAACCCAGATCAACCGCGCCGCGACATCGACGAGACGGACGACTCATTCGTAGAGCTGTGCAATTCCATCTGGGCACACGACCTGATCCAGCCGGTTGTTGTCTGGGAACCGCCGACTGGACCCGAATACATGCTGATTGCTGGCGAACGTCGCTGGCGCGCGTTTCGACTCCTGGCGCTACGCGACCCCACTCGCTTCTCGGCCATCCCGGCGGTCATGTGGACGAACATGCGCCATGGAGCGGCTGCAACCGCGGTCATCACGGGTCTGCTCGAGAATGTGGTTCGCGAAGACCTCAGGTTCGGTGACAGGGCGGCTGCCGTGGCACGGTTGCGTGCCCTCACCGGGTGGACATTCAAGGCAATCTCCATGCAAATGGGCCTCAGCCTGGCGCGCGTCCAAGAACTCGCCGTCGTCGGCGAGAACGAGCCTGTCGTCGATGCACTCAATGCTGGTCGCATTACCAACGGTGGAGCGATCGCCATCGCGCGAACTGCCAAACGCGACGACCAACTCGCCATTGAACTACTCGGCGTTGTCGACGATATCGAGCCGCGTCTGCTGGCACCTCTTGTAGACGAGGTTGCGGCATCGTCAACAGACCTGACGCCGGCTGCTCGTGTGAGGGCGGGGGTTACGCGTGTGGTTGGTGATGACAGCGATGTGGACTTGGTCCGCCTGCGTACAACTCCACTGGCGGTGACCAAACCTCGCATGACGGTCATGCCCCGTGGCGACTACGTCATCATGTTGCGGCGCGCGTTGCGTGAGGCTAAGCAGTGATGATTTGCGCCGCGCGGCGACGCGATTACAAATGCCAGTACGTGCCCGTGCGTAGAGTATGCCCCGTTATTTCTGGCGTGAAGATTAACGTTCGATGGGGTCATTGGAGGCGTATGCGTGCGCTGGGGAATGCTTGTGTGGTGTGGATTGGCGGATGGTATTCGTGCGTTGATGAGAGTGCGCAGTGATGATGACTGTGCACAAGATTGGTGGCGCTGATGTCCGCGGGTACGCGGACTACCTCGCCTCGGTCGACGCGATGCGACGCGGCGACTACTACCTCGGTCGCGAGGGTGAGCATGCCCATAGTACTGGTCGCTGGCACGGCCGTGCCGCCGCTGAACTGGGGCTGACGGGCCGCGTCACCAAGGAAGAGCTGCTTCGGGTCTGGGCAGGCCAGCACCCGGTCACTGGCCGTGAGCTGGTGCGCCGATCGATGCGTGGCGACCACGTCGCCGCGGTGGACTGCACCTTCTCCGCACCGAAGTCCGTCTCGGTGGTCTGGGCGGTGAGTGACGAGGCACATCGCGACGAGATAGAGGCTGCCCACGAGGCCGCGGTGGGTGTCGCGCTGGACCACATCGAGCGGGTCACCGCGCTTGTCCGACGTCGCATCGATGGTGCGATTCAGCATGAGTCCGCAGCAGGATTGCTGGTCGCACGGTTTCGCCATCACACGTCTCGGCTCACCGCTGAACAGCACGAAATGGGCGCAGCTCCCGACCCGCAACTTCACGACCACTGCGCCATCACCAACCTGGCATTGCGCCAGGAGGGTGCCGAGGCACGCAACGGTCGCTGGGCTGCCATCGACAGCCGTGAGCTGTTCCGCATTCGCGCCGAGGCAGGCGCGGTCTACCGGGCTGACCTGGCGCATCGGTTGCGCGAGATTGGCTACCGCGTCCATCGCGAGGGGCGGTACTTCGAGATCACCGGCGTGCCCAGGACGGTGTGCCGGATACTGTCGGCGCGAGCGGCAGAGGTGGAGGCCGCCGAGGCGCGGTTCATGGCCGAGCGCGGGCGCAAGCCCACCGTTGCGGAGAGCCGTGCGCTGGTGGTGCGGACGCGCCAGGCCAAGGCGGCGGATCACCTGCCGGCCTTCGACCAGTGGGCAT
>JBEPVH010000163.1:0-5360 GCA_041691115.1 bacterium
TGGCGACGGGCATGGGCGCCGGCATCGTTGTTGTGTACGGCTACTTCGGTGTCTGCTCGCTGCTGCTCATCGTGTCGGGATTCTTCGATCTCTTCGACGGCATGGTGGCGCGCGCCACCGGCGTTGCATCAAACGCTGGCGAGGTCCTCGATGCCGCCGTGGACCGCTACACCGAGTACTTCTTGTTCGGTGGTTTGGTGTTGCACTACCAGGGAATTCCCGCCATGCAACTGCTCACCCTTCTCGCGCTTGCAGGGTCGTCGATGGTCACGTACTCGTCCGCCAAGGCTGAGATCTACTCGGTGACTGTGAAATCCGCCCTGATGCGGCGCCATGAGCGCACGACATTCATGGTCATGGGAACGGGATTCGCGTCGTGGTCAATCGCGTTTGTAGAGCAGGGACGCACGACGCCGTTCGGTTATCCGGCGATGGTCGCCATTGCCGTCATCGCGGTTCTGGCAAACGTCGCCGCCGTCCGGCGCCTGCGCACAGTGGCGGCAGGCGCCGACAGCTAAGCGCTCAGCAGCCGAGGAACTGCGGGCCGGTCTTCACGTGGTTGTGTGCCACAACCCTGCCTGCGGTGTTCTTGAGCTTCCAATCGAAGTTGGCGCGGTACGTCGCGACCTGGCAGGGAGCCAGCAGCACAACGAAGTGGCGGCCGTTGGGGTTCTTCCACGTCTTGGTCTGCTGCCGAAGCACGTGCCACTGCTTGGTGGCAGGGTCCTGCTTCTCAAGCTTGACCGAGATGGTCAGAGAGCCCCGCTTGCCGGCGCAACTGGACGAGGCGCCGGCCTCGACCTTGCCGGGAGCCATGTTGGTTGCCAGGCTCCACGTGAACGGGCAGGGGAATGTCGATGCGGGCTTGGCAGCACTCGACGAGGCCTCACCTTCATGGCCTGCAGGGGTGTTGCCACCGCCGCCGCCGTTGATTTGTGTTGACAGGACGCCACCGCCGATCGCGAGCACCGTTGCCAGAAGGGCCATCGAGCGCACGCCGACGTGGCGTACCCCAGAGGCCTTGGGCTGCGGAATTTCTGGCTTCTCTTCAGGGGCACCGGACTCTGCGGGTTGCGTCATGACTTCACCGTACGAACTGATTGCGGACACCCGGAGGACAATCCGGCGCCCAATCAAATCAAACTCAGCGGTGGTCGCGCACAAAGGCGGACACGCCAGGGTCAGGCCGGAGCGGCCCGCCGCAGTGCATGGGCCCAGTCCGTCGCCTGGTCGTCAGGAACCGGCGTATGCCCCTCCAGCGACCGCGCCAGGCGCTGCGCCTGGTCAGGGGCAAGCCGCAGGGCTCCCGCCTCCGAGGGGGTCACCAGGTCGGCGGCGATGCAGAGGTCGAGGAATTCGGCCAGTTGCTCGGGATTCCGGGGATTGAGCGAGCGCGCCTTGAGCAGAAGCCTGTCGCGATCCGAGCCCAAGAAGATGCCCAGGTCGGCAAAGGCCAGCAGAACTGTCTGAGCCATGGCTCGCAGATCGGCCATGAAGGACGCGGCGACCTCCTGGCGGACGCCGTCAAGCGCCGCAGCCAGCATGTTGGCGACACCGGTGGTCTCCAGGTTGCGCTGCCTGCGCCAGGCAGCTGTGCCCAGGTTGGCGACCACGTCGGCGTAGAACGGCGAGTACAGCGCGTTCACCGTGTCGCGCTCGGCCAGCGAGGTGACCCGGTAGCGGCGTGCCCTGTCTCCAGCGTGGCTGACGATCAGCAGGCCGTCCTCCCACGCCATCGTGAGACCACGGGCGGGGCGGACTGCGCGGATGCGGTTGTGCCGCGAGTTGGCGGCGTAGGACGCCGAGATGTCGATGCGGCCACCGGAGCCGGCAAGGCCGACGCGGGCAACCTCGCGGCCACCACGGATGTGGCGCTCGAAGTCGGTGATCCGTGCCCGCGGTGCCAGACGCCAGGCGAGAGCGAGGTAGTGGACCGCGTGGTCGCCGAGCACACCACCCTCGCGCTCAGGCTCGGAACGCCAGCCACCGGCAGAGAGGGGATCGGTCCCGGGACGTTCGATGTCGATCTCGAGACGCCATTCCTCTTCATGACGGATGGCGCCGTTGATCATCCGGGCGATGGATCGCCAGGCGTGGGCATGTTCGTATTGGTGGACCGTGACGACACAGCGCCTTGGGTTGTCGGCGATCAACTGAGCCAGCAGGGCGGCCTCGTCGCCACTCAGGCCCAGAGGCTTCTCGCAGACGACGTCGACGCCGCGCTCGAGGCCGGCGCGGACGGCAGCAAGATGGGCAGACGGCGGGGTCGCCACGACCATGAGGTCGGGCTGCGTCCGCGCCAGCATGGCCTCAGCTGTCGTGAAGCGGCGCGCACCCGGCAGAAGCTGGGCAGCCCGCTCCAGACGTTCTGAGGAGGGGTCGCTGACGCCGCAGATCTCAACCTCGCCCGCGGCAGCCAAAGCGGCCAGAGCGGGCAGGTGAGCGCGTTCAGCGGCTGATCCCAGCCCGCAGATCGCGATTTTCAGTGGCATAGGGCGGCGGCGAGAGCCTCCAGAGCCCGGTCGGCCTCTACCTCGCTGAGGATCAGCGGGGGATTGAGGCGAACGCCGGGAACGTCACCAACGATGAGTATGCCCTGCTCCAGGCACGAACGGAACAATGTGCGACACATTTCGGCCGGCGCGAGTTCGCCCGTTGCCGGATCGATGAGATCGAATCCGAGCATCATTCCGGCGCCCCGGGGGGCCGCGACGTACTGGGAATCGGCTGCCAGCTTGATGAGACCGGCTGAGAGGCGACGGCTCACCGCGTTGACGTTGTCGAGGAATCCGGGGGCCGACACGATGTCGATGACCGCCGATCCGGCGGCGCACGCCAAGGGGTTGGCGCCGTAGCTGCTCGATGTGGCCGACATCTCGGCAAACATCGAACCGTCCCAGAGACGGCCACGGGCTGCCACGCCGGAGAGCGGGAAGCCACCACCGATCGCCTTGCCTAGGATGAGGATGTCGGGAGTGACATCGAAGTAGCCGGCGGCGAAGTTGTGGCCGAGGCGGCCGAAGCCGGTGATGGACTCGTCCATGATCAGCAGCCAGCCGCGCTTGTCGCAGAGATCGCGAAGCGAACGCAGGAAGCGGCGCTCCGGCGGCCGGTTGCCGGCGGTGCCGAGGACGGGCTCGACGATGACGGCAGCGACACCGTCGAGGTGGGCGGCGTAGGCCTCGAGTGCCTTGATGGAACCCTCGCCATCGGCGTCGCACGCCGAGTAGGTCACGCAGTCGTGGTCAACGCACGTGGGGTAGGGGACGTCGTGAACCCACTCCAGACCCAGCGACGAGCGCTCCTCGGCATGGCGATGTCCTGTGAAGCGGACGCCTGCCGTCTTGCCGTGGAAGCCATTGGTGAACGACAGAACGTGGCGCTGCCCCGAGACGGACTGCGCAAGACGGACTGCTACCTCAACGGCTTCGGCGCCGCCGCTGTAGAGAGCGACGCGCTCCAGACCGGCGGGGACGTAGGCCTCGAGCTTGTTGAGGTACTCGGCGTGCTCATGCGTGTGCAGCACGCAGGCGGCCAGCTTGCCGGCCTGCGTGGCGACGGCATCGGCCCAATGCTTGTTGCCGTGGCCGATGGCGGCGACGCCCATGGCCGTGGCGAAATCAAGGTACTTCTTGCCCTCGTCGTCGACGAGGTAGGCGCCCTCACCGTGGGTGATGACCAGACCTGCGGATTCCGCGATGCGCCGCGGACCTCCTCCGGTCAGGCGGCGGATGGCGTCGCGACTGGTGGACGAGGCTGCGGAGGCGGCTTGGACAGTCATGGCGCGGGAGTGTACGGGGAGCCGGGCGGGGCGCACCACCCTAGATGGCCTCCGAATCGGACGGCGGCCGCTTCCGCCCACGTCGCCGCTGGACGTGCTTGTGCTTGCGCAGGTGGTAGGGCACGCTCACGACCACGGTCCCGGGCCGGAACAGCAACTGGGCCTTGAGGCGGAGCGCCATCTGGTTGTGCAGCAGGTTGTGCCACCACTTGGTCGCCACCAGCTCGGGCAGGATGATGAGCAGGGTGTCGTCGTTACGCTGTCTGTCAATGGCATCGATGTACGCCATGAAGGGTCGCAGGAACGAGCGGTAAGGGGATTCGATGATCTCCAAAGGCACGTGGTTGCCCCACTGTTCCCACTTCATCCGCAGCTTGGCGATATGCGTCTCGTCATCGCAGACGTGGACAGCGATCACCGAGTCCGTCATCTTTCGCGCAAGTGCCAGGCTCTGTAGCGCAAGCGCATTGAAATCGGAGATAGGCACGATGGCCACCGGTTTGATCATGTCCGGCGACGTCGGGATCTCGGTCTTGAGGTGCTCATGAACCTCGGTGTAGTGCTTGTGAACCGCAAAACATCCGGCGACCAAAACCGGAACGGTGAGCACAATGATCCAAGCGCCGTTCTTGAAATTGGTAACCGCGGTGATGGTAAATACCATTCCGGTGGTGCAGACGCCGAGAACATTCATCGGAAGGCCGACCTGCCAGCCTCGCGCCTTGTGTTTCAGCCAGTGCGCCACCATTCCTGCCTGGGACAGCGTGAACGCGGTGAATACGCCGATTGCGTAGAGCGGGATCAGGCGTCCGACATTGGCGTCGAAGCCGACCACCATCACCGTCGCCGCAACGGTCAAGACGATGATGCCGTTGCTGTATGCAAGCCGATCGCCGAGTCGGCCGAATTGGTGTGGCGCGTAGTTGTCACGTGCCATGAAGAAGAACAGGCGTGGGAAATCGGAGAACGCGGTGTTGCCGGCCAGCACGAGGATGCCCGTGGTGAATACCTGCGTCGAGTAGTAGAAGGGACCGTTCCCAAACGCGTTATGCCCTAGCTGGGAGATAAGGACGTTGTCGGCGGTGGGGACGAGGCCGAGCTTGAGTGTTAGAAGGCTGATGCCGATGAACATCGCTGCGAGGATGATCCCCATCACCGTCAGAGTGATACGCGCGTTCTTCCACTCTTCCTTCTGGAAGGCGGGGACACCGTCGGCAATCGCTTCGACGCCTGTGAGTGCTGTTGCGCCGGATGCGAATGCTCGTAGAACGAGCAGGAGTCCCACGGCCTCAAATCCGGCCCCGGGGGCAGCGATAACGGGGTCGCCGCCATGGAGTTGGCCCGTCGCCAGCTTGAATATCAGCGTACCGATCATCAGGAACATGGACGCAATGAAAAGGTAGGTCGGTGCCGCAAAGATTGAACCGGACTCTTTGAGGCCGCGAAGGTTGCCGATGGCCAGCAGGAGGATGAACCCGATACAGAGCGGAACCTTGTACGGCCCCACGCTCGGTGCAGCAGAGATGATTTGCTCGGCACCCGATGAAACCGACACCGCGACGGTGAGCGTGTACGAAGT
>JBEPVH010000164.1:0-5354 GCA_041691115.1 bacterium
CGCCGATAGAGATTGAGGATGGAATCGGGGTCGCTCTCCTCGCCCTCCACGTTGCGCCGCTCCGGGTCGGTCATGGGCAGCCAGGGAGTCCCGGTAGTGAAGCCGCCTGTTGCAGTCCACTGCATGGGGTGCCGGCAGCCGTCTCGGTTCATGCGATCGAAGGGCGGATCAACGCCGGGACCATCGACCATGCCGATTTCGTCGCCCTGGTAGATGTAGGGGGATCCCGGCAACATCAACTGGAGGACAGCCACAGACCGGGCCACCTCTTCGCCCCAGCGGCTTGCCATCCGCGGGAAGTCGTGGTTCGACACCATCCAGGCAATGCCGTTGACCTTCTGGGCTTCGCGGATGATCCCGGCGATCTCTTCGGCGTCGAGGGTGGCCTCGATGAGCTGGAAGCAGAACGTCGTATTGAAGTGATTGGTGTAGCGGGCCAGGTCGGGAATCGGTCCCCCTGCTTCGGCCACGAAGTACGCCTGCGGGAACTCCGTACGAATCCCGGCGAGCGCCTCGAACACCTCCGGACGGTGCTGGTTGTACTCCGACGCCAACGCCGCCCAATCGGGGTGCCGTAGCGGATGCGACGGCTCGGTGTTGCGCGGGTTGTCGCGCAACTCGGCGTCAACGTAGAGGCAGCTGATGGCATCGACACGGAAGCCATCCAGGCCGCGGTCGAACCAGAAGCGAAGCACGTCGTGCATGGCGGCGACGACGTCGGGGTTACGCCAGTTGAGATTGGGTTGCTCTTTGTAGAACGTGTGGCAATACCATCCGTCGCCGTACGGATAGCGATGCCATGCAGGTCCGCCGAACATCGACGCCCAGTTGTTGGGCGGAGCCTCGCCCTGCTCGATGATGTAGAAGTCGGGGCGCTCCTTGAACCACGGATGCTCGATGGACGTGTGGCATGGAACGATGTCGAAGAGAACAGCCAGGTCGTGCTCGTGTGCCGCCTCGATCAGACGCTCTGCACTGGCGACGTCCCCGTACTCGGGAGACACGGCGCGATAGTCGGAGACGTCGTAGCCCATGTCGAACTGCGGTGACTGAAAGATGGGCGAGAGCCAGATGCCGTCGACACCGAGACTCTTGATGTGCGGCAGCCGCGAGATGATGCCGTCGATATCTCCGATGCCGTCCCCGTTGGAATCCTGAAAAGAACGGGGATAGATCTGGTAGATGACGGAGTCGCGCGACAGCGTGCGATGTGTGGTCATCGGCGAACGATGACGGCTGCCGACGGCGGCACCGTGTCGCCTCGCAATTGCTTGGTGGACAGAACCACCTCGCCCGCGGGTGCAGGGATCGCGTCGGCCGAGAAGTTGATGACGACGGAGATGGCGCCGCGCGTGTAGCGCAGCACGCCGTCGTTACCGCTGACGTCGGTGAGCTCGCCTGTCAGTTCGCGGCGCAGTGCGGTGAGCTGCCGGTAGATGGTCAGAGGCGAGTACGTCGCGTTCTCCTGGCCTGCCACGTTGCAGCGTTCCGGGTCGGTCATCGGCAGCCATGCGTCAGCGTTGCTGAAGCCGCCCGATTCATCCCACTGCATGGGGTGGCGGTAGGCGTCGCGTCCCACCCTGTCGATGGGCGGCTCGATGCCGGGTCCGTCCACCTGGCCGATCTCATCGCCCTGGTAGATGAATGCGGCGCCGGGAATGGTCAGCAGCAGCACCGCGGCGGCGCGGGCCAGGTCGGGACCCCAGCGCGTACCCAGGCGGGAGAAGTCATGGTTGGACAGCATCCAGGCGACGCCGGGAATCTTTGACCCGCGGCAGATGACATCGGCGATCTTGGCTGTGTCGCGTTCGGCCTGCAGCAGTTGAAAACAGAACGACAGGTCGACGTGCTCGAGGTACGCCGGTAGTTGTTCCATTGCAACGTACGCCTCGGTGGCGAAGAAGGCGTTGGGGAATGCGGCACGCAGGCTGCGCAGAGCGTCGAAGATCTCCGGCTGATTGACTGTATGAATGTGCTTGAGGGACGCGTAGTCGGGACGCTCCCACAGCTCGTACTCCTCGTCGGCGGCCGGCTCGTCGCGCAGTTGCTCATCGACGAAGAGGCGGTCGATGGCATCGATACGGAAGCCGTCGACGCCGCGGTCCATCCAGAACTTGAAGACCCCGTGCATGGCGGCAACCACTTCGGGGTTGCGCCAATTGAGGTTCGGCTGTTCGGGGTAGAACATGTGGCAGTACCAGCCGCGGCCGTAGGGATCGCGGTCCCAGGCGAGTCCACCGAACGTTGCAGTCCAGTTGTTGGGCGGCTTATCCCCCTCGCGGATGATGTACCAGTCCGGGTGGTCACGGAACCACGCGTTCTCTATCGACGTGTGGCACGGCACGATGTCGAACAGAACGATCAGACCGAGCTCATGAGCGCGAGCGACAAGCCTGTCGGCGGCGGCGACGTCGCCGTATTCGGGAGCGACTGTGAGGTAGTCGGAGACGTCGTAGCCGACGTCCGCCTGGGGCGACGCGAAGATGGGGGAGAGCCAGATGCCGTCAACGCCGAGCGAAGCGATGTGCTCCAGGCGGCTGGTGATTCCATCGAGGTCGCCGATGCCGTCCCCGTTGGAGTCCTGGAAGGACCGGGGGTACACCTGATAGATGACTGCGTTGCGGCGTTGAGTGGGGGTGAGCACGGCACGGAATTGTGGCGTACCGGCGGTGCCGGGCCGCGCGCCGCCCGAACGCGGCGAGTGGCTCAATCGCAATCGCGTCCGTTCAATCGATCCACCCGTTCTGATCTCGGTCTATAGTCGGGATGCCCGCGGTCCCGCCGTGCGGTCCGTCACCTGAGCGAAACGCTGATGCAGACGCCTCACCCCCGCCTCAGAACCCTGATCATGGTTTCGTTGTTCAGCGTGCTCATGAGCGCCTGTGGCGGCACCGATCCCACTCCAGCGCCGACGCCGACGCCGACGGCAACGCCGAAACCCACACCGGTGCCCACGCCAGAGCCCTGTGTCGCCACGCCGGCAATCAAGTCCAACAAGACGTTGCTGCCGCCGGCGACCGATCCCAATTCGCTGCTGTTGCGGCTCAGCGATTTGCCCTCGGGTCTTGTACGAATCCCCGGCAACTCACCCACTGTCACCCGGGAGTACGCCGACTCGAAGGGCTACTTCGTGACGCAGGCAGCCATCGACGGCTACGTCTTCGGTCAGCGCGTCGGCTACGGCACCACCGATCAGAAGCCGGGAACGCCGTCGAAGTTCGAGGGCCAAGTGTTGATTTTCAAGGACGAGGCGTCGGCCTCGATCGGCTTCTGCGATGTGTTGCAGCGGGCCATGCTCGTTCCCACCACGACCTTTGCCGGCCTTGAAGGCCTAGGGCAGCAGCGCCGCGCCTTCAAGTACCTCAACTCCGAACCCAACCCCATTGACATCTTCTGGCGCGACCGTAACGTCATTCTTGAGACGCTGTCGTCGGTGGGGTCGGCCGATGCCTTAGCGCACGCCCACATCGAGGAATCGCGCCTGCCCGCATGAGCGGCATCGAGCGGCATCTGCCGCTTCATTCCGGGGGCACACCCGAACAGCGCCGTCTGCTGCTTGTCGCCGCGGGTGCCGTCGTCAGCACCATCCGCGCACTTCTTCCGGAGCCGTTCACTTCCCTGCCGGTGGGCTGGCTGCTGACGGTTACCGGGGTCGCCATCATGATCTGGGCAGGTCGCGGCGGCGCACGCATTCCGGCACCCGTCGCCCGGTTAGCCCTCGTGGCTCTGCTCGGCCTGGCGGTCACGGGCGCGACGTTCGCCATCTCGTCCACCGCCGATTCGATCGTTCACGCGGACTCGGCTGCCTGTCGCGACGACGCGACCATTTATCCGTGGTTTGCCGGTCAGCAGTTGCGCAACGGTAGGAATCCCTACACAACATTCGATGGCTTCGACGCCATGGCCCAATGCAACCATCCGGTTGCCGGCACCGTCGTCTCGCGAGGCATCTTTCAGGGACGACAGTTGCAGCCGTCCCAGCCGGAGATCGACGTTGCCAATGCTGCCGTTGCCAAGGATCACTCGCGCCCCGAGTTGATCGGGTTCTACGACTACGGCGGTGCCGCTGCCATCCTTCTCGTCGCCGGCGAAGCGCCGTTTGTTCTCCTGACAACACTGCTGATCATCACCGCGGTGGCGCGCGCCGCACGGCTGGCAACGCCTGACATGCGCCTGCTCACGGTCATCGCCATGCTCGCCCAGGTGTCGTTGTGGGGGATCGCATCGGGCCACCTCGACAACGCGACGACGGCCCTCACTGTCCTGGGATGGCTGACACCGACACGTTGGTACGGCGGCATGTTCCTCGGCGTCGCATGTGCCATGAAGCCCAACCCCTGGCTTCTCGTCCCGGCTTTCATCGCCACCGCCTGGCGCCGCAGTGGCCGCACCACTGCACTCAAGGCCACTGCCTTCATAGCCATCGGTTATGCCGTGCCGTCATTGCCCTTCTTCGCCCTTGATCCTGGCGCCTTCATTCACGGCAACCTCGGCCCCATCTTTGGTGGTCTCTTCCCCCTCGGCTACGGCCTGATCGGTCTTGTGACCTCAGGTCTTCTGCCGCCATCCGTCTTGCCCTTGTTCACGGTGGCGCCGCTCGTCGTCGCCGCTCTGGCGGTGTGGGTGGTGTGGCGCTATGACGCGCGCTTTCCCGCAGCAGGGGTGCTTACCGGCGTACACACGCTCTGGGTGGGCACGCGCAGCCTTCTTGACTACATGGCCGGATCAGGCCTGCTCATCACCGGAGTGGCTGCGACAGCTCCGGCGAAGCGCGAAACGAGCACGGCCGCGGCATCCACGACCTGATTGTCATGTCACCTTCGGGCGATCGGCGATTCGCCTGCTAGGATCGGCCGCTCGCAACGCGATGGGCGTGTGCGATCGGAGGCGGGGGAATCGTGGCCCAGAAGAGCATTCCCACGGTCGCGCGACGGCGACCGCGCTGGCTCGTGTTCGGCTGTTTCGGCACGTCCCTCATCTTCATTTTCGGGCTGATCTTCGCCGGCATCATGTTTGCCACCCTCATCACGCGCGCTCGCGCTGCGTCATGCGGTGCCGAGCAGTTGGTTCAGGGCGTGACAGCGGTCGGCTCACTGCAGAAGGCAGGAGTCAAAGATGCCAACGCCATGATCCTCATGACCGCGGTTGCGGGCGCGGCTTCAGGGTTTGATGCCAGCAAGGTTGTGGGGATCAACGTCGGCCTGTGGCAGCTCGGTCCGCTGCAATGGCCTGTCGGCGGCACCGCCACGACGATGGCCGACCCCGCCGCCAACGCCGCAGCTGCCGTCACCGTTGCCGGCGGCCCGGGCATCACCGATCTGACGTATTGGAAGGCCAACGCCGCAGTGCAGGCA
>JBEPVH010000165.1:0-5350 GCA_041691115.1 bacterium
GATCCGTCGGTCGGACCCGGCGAACTGACGAACCTCTTCAAGTAGGTGCTGTGATGGACTGGGTACTGGTCGCGGGCATTGTGATGGTCGGAGGAGGACTCTTCTTCGCCATACGCAGCGCCACCACCGAACAGCCCTCAGCCGCCATCGACAGGCTGGAACAGCTCGCGGCCGCCGCCGACAACAATCCGCTCATGGCGCGGACGTCGATGGCGATCGCGGAGGCTGTCCCCCGCTCACGCTGGTGGCGCGAGTGGATGGACCAGCAGGCCGAGAAGGGTGGCGGCAAGGTCGAGCAGTTCACCAAGAAGAATGCTCAGGTAGCAGACCTTCTCGATCGTGCCGACCTGCGGCTGCGACCGCATGAGTGGTTTAGCATCCTCCTCGGTGTAGGTGTCGTCACCGCGGGAATCTGCTTCCTGCGCTTCAACCTCTACGTCGCCGTCGGTACGCTGTTCATGATCCCCACAGTCGGTGGCCAGCTATACCTGCGCTACCGCATCAGCAAGCGCCTCAAGACTGTCGACGGCCAGCTCAGCGATGTGCTGATGCAGATGTCCAACGGCCTCAAGGCCGGCTACTCATTCGCCCAGGCACTGGCTGCGGTGTCAGGTCAGGCCAGGCCGCCACTGGGCAAGGACCTCACCCGGGTCAAGACCGAAATGGAACTCGGTATTCCCGTTGACGAGGCGCTGCGCCATCTCGCTGAGCGTGTTCCCACCGAGGATATCGACCTTGTCGTCACCGCCGTAGCGGTCACCCGCGTTCTCGGCGGCAACCTGGCTCAGATTCTTGAACTCATCGCCTCCACCGTTCGTGAGCGCGTCAAGATTCAGGGTGAGATTCGGACCCTGACCGCGCAGGCGCGTGCGTCGGGATGGATCGTGACGCTGCTGCCCGTCGGCCTAGCCATCATCCTCACGTTCATTGCACCTGACTACTTCAACCGCATGTTCAAGGACCCCATCGGCATCGGAATGATGATCGGCTGCGGCTTCTCGATGCTGGTCGGCGGACTCATCATTCGCAAGATCGTGACCATCGACGTTTGATATGAGCAATCTGGACCTCATCACTGTTTTCGGCGCCGTCCTCGTGGGTGGTGGCCTCTTCAGTGCGTTCATGTTCATTTCCATGGACTCGAACATGGATCTGCGCAAGCGGCTTGCGGGCTTTGACGAGCAGACGGGCGAGATCCTCTCGGTTCGCGAGCAGGAACTGCGCCAGCCGCTGGCGGAGCGCGTATTTCTGCCCTTCATGAACCGACTCGGCACACTGTCGAATCGCTGGATCGGTACCGGTGACACCACAACCCTCGAGCGCAATCTGGCGGTTGCTGGATTCAAGAACCTGACCCCCGGCGGCTTCATGGCGCTGCGGCTGGTGGCAGCCGTCGCCGGTGCCATCATCGGATTCATCCTCGCCGGCGTTGCAGCCCTGGATTCGCCGATGAACATGGTCGTGCCTATCGGCATGGCGGCCGTCGGCCTGATCCTTCCCAAGTCGCGCGTCGACGGTGCAGTGCGTAAGCGGCAGAAGGAAATTCTCCGCGCCATGCCCGCAGCCCTCGACCTGCTCACCATCTGCGTGCAGGGTGGTCTGTCGTTCGACGCAGCACTCGGTGAGGTGGCGTCGAAGTATCACAACACACTCAGCAACGAACTCAATCTGATGCTCAACGAGGTGCGCCTCGGCAGGCCTCGCCGCGATGCCCTGCGCGCCCTAGAAGAGCGCATCGGCATCCAGGAGGTCACCTCCTTCGTCGACGCCGTTCTGCAGTCCGAGCAGCTCGGCAGCTCGATGGCTGACACGCTGACGATCCAGTCGGAGGAAATCCGTCGTCGCCGCCGTCAGAAGGCGGAGGAGATGGGTCAGAAAGCGCCTATCAAAATGCTGCTCCCCCTGGTGGGCTGCATCTTCCCGACCATCTTCGTCATTCTCCTCGGCCCCGCGGCCCTGGTGATCCTCCGTCAGGTCATGGGAGTCAATTGACATGAAGGGGCAGCGCCGCATCCTCCTCCTGTTCATGAGCGTCCTACTCGTCGTCGCAGGTATCGGTATCAATGTGATGCTGCCGAAGATCATCGGCGAGAAGCCGGCGCCGGTAGTCATCACGCAGCAGGTCGAGACCGGTCCTATCGTCGTGGCCACCATCGCCATCAAGGCGCAGACAAAGTTGGACGCGACCAACCTTGCCATCACCCAATTTCCCATCGAACTGATACCCCCCAAGTCAGTCAAGAAGATCGACGACCTCGTGGGTCAATTTGCGGCCATTGACATCCCCGCAGGACTGCCCGTGACCAAGGAGCAGACGATCCAGAATGCTGACGACTACGTCGTGCCCACCACCAAGCCGATTCAGATTCCGCCTGGCGATGTCGGCATCCCCATCAAGTACGACGCCACCACCATGGGCTACGTGATTGAGGGCGGCGTCGTCGACCTCATCGGGTTCGATAACCAGAACCACCTCACCTACTTGATGCAGAACGTGCTGGTGGGACGGATCGGTAATCCTGGTGAGGGTGTGCTACCGAGCGCCACCAAGGTGCCTACCGTCGTCATCCTCTATGTGACGCGGCAACAGGGGCTTGAGTTGGAATTGCTTGAAGGCAGCGTGACAGGCGCCCGCATCACCGGCTTGGTCTTGGTGCCCCAACCCAAGACGACTACTCCGTAATGAACATCGACTCCAATGTCCTGATCGCCGGCCTCGTCACGTCGGCAGGCCTGATCTTTCTCATGATCGGCCTCAGTTCGGGCTCGGCCACGAGCAATCCCTTGGCGGGCATCTCGGGCTACGGCGAGTCGGCGTGGGACGACGATCGCAACATGGCGGCCATCGACATGGTGGAGTTCAAGACTCAGAAGTTCTCCCCGCTGACACGCGCATTCCAAGCATGGCGCGACAGCCAAAAGCAGAAACGGCCCAAGGCGGCTGCGGGAGATGAGGTCTCCCCGATGGCACGCAAGCTGATGCTGGCGCAGATCCAGATGACCCCGTTGGAATGGACGACGACCCGCCTCATGATCGGCGGCGCTGTGTCGGGCCTGGCGTACTACCGCTTCGGTTCTCTGATTCCCGCGGTCATGGGCGCGCTGGCCGTCTTCTTCATCACAAAGATCGTCGTCAACATGCGCGCCAACAAGCGTCAGATGCGTTTTGAGCGCCAGCTCATCGACGTGATCGGCGTCATCGGCGCTGGCATGCGCGCCGGTTCGACGTTCAACCAGGCAATCGAGTACGTCGCCGGTCACGTTGACCCGCCTGCAGGACCGGAGTTCGCGCGCCTCTCGCGTGAGGCGCAGTTCGGCATCCCTATGGATGAATGCCTGGCTCACCTGGCGCAGCGCAACGACTCCAACGAACTGCGACTCTTGGTCAACGCCATCGTCGTCAACCGCCGAGTCGGCGGCAATATGAGTTCAATTCTCGAGATTCTCGCTGACACGATCAGAATGAGAATCAAGATCAAGGGCGACATCAAGACGCTGACAGCTCAGGCATCGTTCTCGGGCTGGATCATCTCGCTGCTGCCCGTCGCACTCCTGGGAATCCTGATGTTGATTTCACCGGCGTACGTGGGCCCGATGTTCACCAACGGGGTGGGTCAGGGCATCCTCGGTGCCGCTGGGTTCTCGGTGCTCATGGGAATGTTCCTCATGCGCAAGGTGACCAAGGTAGCGATATGACGCTCAGCACCTACCAGATCTTTGGCGGCCTGGTCACGGGACTGGGCTTCTTGGTTTTGGTGGCCGCCCTCACATCCCGATCGCGCAACCTTCTCCAGGAGCGCCTCGTCGACGAAGAGGACCCCAAGAAGGTGGTTGTCGGCGAGGACTGGGAAGGCACATCGATCCGCCAGCGCATCTTCTCCCCCATCGCCGAGCTGGCATCGGGCGTCGTCAACAAGCTGGTTCCCGCGGCACAACTGAAGGACATCGAGACAACACTCTCGAATCTGGGCAATCCTGGAGGGCTGACGGCAGGTACTTTCGTCGCCTTGGTCGTCGTGCTGACCGTGGGGCTGCTCGCGCTTGGCCTTCTGGTCTCTTCCTTCGGAGGACTGACGCCACCGCTGTCGATCGTGGTACCCGTCGTGTTCGCGCTCGGCGGCGTCATGTACCCGCGCATCAAGCTGCAGCGTCTTGCCAAGAATAGGCGCAAGGAGATCGTCCTCTCCCTGCCCGACATGCTCGACCTGCTCACCATCTGCGTCGAAGCCGGCCTCACCATCGATGCCGGTATCCGCGAGATCGCCTTTGCCTATGACAACGCGCTGGCGCTGGAGTTCCGTCGTCTTCTCAACGAAATCAACCTCGGCAGGCCGCGTGACGAGGCGCTGGCACTCATGGCCGAGCGCAACGCTGTCGACGAACTGTCGTCGCTGTCCTCCGCTGTCATCCAGTCGCAGCGCCTGGGTTCCGGTATCGGCCAGACCCTGCGCGTTCAGTCGGAAGAGGTGAGGCGCCTGCGCCGTCAGAAGGCGGAGGAATCGGCGCAGCGCGCGCCGCTGAAGATGCTCTTCCCCATGGTCCTGTGTATCTTCCCGGCCATCTTCCTGGTGCTGCTGGGCCCCGCCGTCGTGCTCGTCATGTCGTCGGCCAAGTAACCGACTAGACAGCAATCACCACGGCAACCTCGTTCGACAGGGTCAGGCCGTTCCTGAAAACGTCGGTAAGGACGGGCGCGATAAACGTCGTTGTGATGGTGACCTTGACGTCGATCATGTCATCCTGGATGCCGCAGTTGGCAACGGTGTAACCGGCGACATACGTCACAGTGCCGGTCGCCTGAGCGTAGGTACCGCAGAGGGTGAGCGTGGCGCCTAGCTTGTAGTAGCGGATGAGGATGTTGGAGTCGGTGTTGGCGATGGTGACGTTGGCCGACGTCGCCCGGATGACACCCTGGATGGTGTTGGCGGCCGGCGCCGCCGCGTTGCTCAGCGACGATGCATGCGTGGCCCCGTAGCGCGCGCCGTTGTTGGCCGCCGATGCGATGACAATCTTCTTCTCGAATGTGAAGCCGAAGTTGATGATGCCGAGTACCAGAAGAATGAAGAACGTACCGACGATCGAGAACTCGACGAGAGCCTGCGCACTCTCGTCGGAGCGCCGATCTCGCCGCACGCTTCTTCCCCTTGGAGCACGCTGCGGCCTGGACACTCCTGGATTATCCCCGGGCTTCGATGCTCGTGCCCTCTCCGGTGATGATCTCGCGACAACGCTGCCTGGAAATATCGCGACGCCGTTGCTAACGCTGAGCTTTACGCCTGGCAGCGACGGGCTGAAGCAAAAGGGACTTCTCAAAGAAGGCTGTCACCTTCTCGACATAGACCTTGATGCG